>DASRDY010000265.1:0-1233 GCA_035652355.1 Blastocatellia bacterium | reverse complement strand
GTGGAGAGGCATCGATAAAGTCGATCATCGTTTTTTGCACTGGTCGAAGATCGGCGATAATGCGCGAACGCGGGTAATGCTTACCTCGCTTCTCGGCCCACCGACGATAAAGATCAGTTCGGATGATGAGTCGGCCGACAAAGAGGACCAGCAACACACCGGCCAGATACAAACCGAGAATAAGCAAAGTTGAGATAAAGGCGTTCATGTCAGTCATTTGGTTTTTGGGTTGTATTGGTAATAATTCGACAAGCTTAATTTACCTCAAAAGCCCGCGTTTCTACTAATACTTAGATTGGATGCAATCGATAATCTGAGATTATCATTTAAGCATTGCTACTTTTTGGGGTCCGGATCGGTGGTCGGTTCAATTTGCCTGAGCGATCCGGGATGAACTTTGTGTCGGCGGCAGCCGCTGTTCGTATTCGGTCGAGCGCGTACACGGTGAATCTCATCGGCGCGAGCACCGCCGGGATGGCGAGCATCGTGAAGAGGAGAATGTTATGTGGTCGCCTTTGGCGTTGTGGATTTGTCAGGCACGCGATTGCGCTGGCGAATCGCCTCTGACAAAGCCAGGGCGTTCAAACCGAATAGGCAGAAAACTGCGATGAGAAGGACAACCAGGTCAATGGATTGCATGTCGAAATTTGAGAGTTGAGGGTTTGAGTTAGTGTTACTTTGACGTCAGGGAGTGACCCTGAATTATTCGGACATCGGGGTGATGAATGAAGATGCCGCGGAACGGGCGAGTCTCTGGCTCGGAGGCTCCCTGGGCAGTTTTGGCGTCTAGCATCTGTTTTGCGGCAGCGGAATCAGATCTCCCCCGACGACGGCACGAAACGGTGGCGGCAGCGTAAGTTAAGGTTCCGGCAGTAGCTGTTGCCATGGCGACGAGAAACAGCAGAAGGACCAGAAGGCCCAAGCTGAAGGCTATATCGAGTAATGCGTTCATATTGTATATCGCGATTCGCGACACTGCAGAGTAATCCCATCCGGTCTTATCGACTAAGACTCATATTCGATGGAATTGATAGAATGGAGCTATCGGTAGGGCGGCTTCTAGAAATGAACAGGCCAAGAACTAGATGACGGTTTCGCGCGGGCCACGACTCCTTTTCAATTAGACTGACAGGTTCCGGCTATGTATCGGTGCGAGCCATGGAGTTCCTGAATTCGTTGTTACGAACCTACCATCGCTTGGACAGCATGAATGATTGCCCACGCGGAGAGCGC
>DASRDY010000264.1:0-1816 GCA_035652355.1 Blastocatellia bacterium | reverse complement strand
ATTCGGCTGACACTCTCACCTATAACTCAAAGCAGCGCGGACATTTGCACTCACTTGATACAATGTCCGAGCTTTTTAAATGATCGTTTATTCCTCCACAAAGTCACAGTTCCAAGCCGACGTAATGACGAACGACATCGGCGGAATCATCCTGAATGCGTATGAGGCGCGTACGGGGCGAAGCACCAGCCAATCGGAGGTGGATTCTTGGACGAGTTCCCTTTCATACATGGACAAGGTCCTTTCTGATAACGAAATTCCAGGCGACGCCGGCGTCGCCATCGAATTTCACATACCGCAGACGTCGAAACGCATTGATTTCATATTGACCGGAAAGGATGAACAGCAGCAGGACACCGCAATCCTGTTTGAGTTGAAACAGTGGCAGTATGCGAAGTTAACGGACCAGGACGCCATTGTCATCACTCGCTTTAAACACGGCGAGAAAGAAACGCCGCATCCCTGCTACCAGGCCTGGTCTTATAAGCGGCTCCTCGAAGACTTTAACCAGACTGTCCAGGATGAACGCATCCAACTTTATCCCTGCGCCTATCTGCACAACTATCCGCCTGATACCGTTATAACGAACGCTTTCTATCAGGATTACATCTCAAAGGCGCCGCTATTCCTGAAAAACGACGCCCTGAAGTTACGTGAATTCATCAAGCGCCATGTGCGATATGGGGACAAGGATCAGGTCATGTATCGGATTGATCACGGAAAGATCAAACCATCCAAGAACCTGGCCGACCATTTGGCGTCGCTGCTCCAAGGCAATGAAGAGTTCACGATGATCGACGAGCAGAAGATCGTATACGAGGCCGCTTTAACGCAGGCAGCACGCGCTTCGGTTGGTCGTAAACGCGTACTGATCGTTGAAGGCGGACCCGGTACGGGCAAGTCCCTTGTCGCAATCAATTTGTTGGTTGCGATGACAAATCGCGAGCTTGTTGTTCAGTATGTCACTCGTAACTCTGCACCACGAGTCGTCTACGAAGCCAAACTCACCGGGTCGTTTAAGAAATCGCATATTTCCAACATGTTCTCCGGCTCCGGGTCGTTTCATTCGATTGAGCCCGACAGTTATGACTGCCTGATCGTCGATGAAGCACACCGGCTGAATAAAAAATCCGGAATGTTTATGAATCTCGGAGAAAACCAAATCCTCGAAATTATCAGGACCAGCCGCTGTAGCGTGTTCTTCATCGACGAAGACCAGAAAGTCACACTGAAAGATATCGGAGATAAAACCGAAATCCGGAGATGCGCGAAGCTGGAGAACGCAAGTGTGACCGAGCTTGCACTTGAATCGCAGTTCCGCTGTAACGGGTCGGATGGATATCTCGCTTGGCTCGATAACACGCTGCAGATTCGGCAGACTGCAAACGAAATGCTGGATGGCACCGAGTACGATTTCCAGATCGCCGGAACGCCTGACGAATTGCATGATTGGGTTCGGGAAAAGAATAAGGAAAAGAATAAAGCACGAATGGTCGCTGGCTATTGTTGGGACTGGGTCAGCAAGAACCAACCGGAACTTAAGGACATCGTCATAGGAAAATATCAGGCCACCTGGAATCTTGGCAGCGATGGCCAAGGGTGGATTATCAAACCGAATTCCGTTAATGAAGTCGGTTGCATTCACACTTCACAGGGGCTGGAATTGGATTACGTCGGAGTCATTGTCGGCCCAGACTTGGTTGCGCGCGATGGCCGCATTGTCACTCGACCTGAAAAACGATCTCGAATGGACAAATCCATTCACGGCTGGCGCAAGCTTAAGAAGGCGGACCCCGACGGCACCGATGAACGACTT
>DASRDY010000263.1:0-69867 GCA_035652355.1 Blastocatellia bacterium | reverse complement strand
CGTCGATGGACAGACTTCAGGACTTCCTGAAACCGTCGAACACGGCAGTACAGCTTTGGGGTCAGACCTACTTCCGCGCTGAACATTTGGATAAAATGCCTTGTGCTGAATCCGATCTCATCACTCAATTCGGATACTGTTGTCACGGTAGGCACGCGGTAAAACTTTTTTAGAGCAAAAGCAACAGCCGGAGTGTGAATCAAAGGTCGCGCGGCTTCCGCTAAAAGAGTTTCCTCCAGAATCCTGAATTTTTCTTCTGACGTGACGGCTGCCAGCAGGCGATCCCGCACCGACCTGGCTCGTGACCCCCACAGTAACTCCAGCGAAACATTTGTATTGCGGAATTCATTTGCGGGCATTTTGAAGAACGGAAATGCGCCACCCGGTTTGAAATGTATTCCGACAACGGAGGTCTCGCAGGAAGTGTCCAACTCAAAGTATTCTGAATGCGGGCCTGAAAGCACCGAGCCACAGGTATCACTTCCGAGATCTTCGCGAAGATCAAAAACAAGTTCCGTAGTACCCGTGGGCAGCAACCGCTCTTTCTTATGAGGTTGCCTGTAGCCTTCATAAAGCCATAGCAACTCCACAAAATCTGAAAGCGGCTTAGATGCGACCCGAGCGTGAAATATCATAAACAGGTTCTGGGAATGTTCCGGGAATCATTATAACACTGGGGCAGCGGATGAGCCGCCCCAATGTTAGCCCTCACTGGAAGTGATTTATTAGGTTAACTCCTTGGGGAGTTGATTATATTCGTATTCGGCCGGCACCCGGCCTGACATTAGCTTCTTTACAAACGGAAATTAATATCTACTTCAAAGAAGTATTCACAATTATCGGATGGAGAAATTGATTTCCTGAATTGCCCTGTTGTTGGAGCGACCGGCGACCGTTAACTCCAATGTGTATGTTCCCGCAGGCAATCCTTTCAGAGAAATGCTGTCTCCGTACGTAATATGCGAGCCCGCTTTTCCGTCCGCAGACGAGAGGTCCCGCGCTTTGGCCGTCGCAACCGGTTTGTTGTTGTGCAGGATCCTGGCGCTCGCGCTCACTCCGGATGCCGCGTTGTAAATATATGAAATGAAGCGCAGATCGGAGTTTCGTGAAAAATCTCTGTCTACCTTCAACGCAAATTCCTTGAAATCCGAGCTCTCGCCTCCACTCGATTCTCCAAGGAACGGAGTGCTGAGGGCCAAATTTCCTTTGGCAAGATTCGGCACTTCGATCCAGTCATAAGCGCTGCCGACCAATCCACTCACATTATCACGCGCAACCACGCGAACCTGATAAATCCCCGGTGACAATTGCACCGCGTCACCACGGACAAAATCGGGTAAGACTGGCGCTTGGCCGCCAGTGACAGGGACCGAAATGGGCACGTCCTGTTTAAAACCTGAGACCTGTTTACCTTTATCGTCAAATACTCCGGCGATCAGCTTCAGATCACCCGCCAGAGTATTTCCCGATTCGCGGGCGTCAATCATTCCGCCTGGTATATAGGTCGAGATCAAAACCAGGTCCGACTGATCCTGAGATTTGGAAAAGGCCACGTAGAGCGAAAGAGGAAGATCCGTTTTTGGAAACGAGGCCTTGATCGCATCCTGAGCCTGTTTGTCGTCGCCCAGTCCGATGCTCACTGTCTTCGCGGCAGTGCTGCCAGTCGCGGCATTAGAAGCAACTGCTGATCGAGGCATTTCCAACATCTGCTGTCTCATTCGGACCGTTAATTCGGGATGATCTTTGATCTTTACCTGGAGCTTTCGAATTTTTTCCTTATAACCTTCGTCCTGATTCCACTGCCAGGCAAGAACATAGTACTGAGACGTCTCAGACACGATACTTGTGACGGATTGCCCGAGACCATTTGTATTTCTTATAGCGCGTCCACCGGTGTCTACTGCGAGAGAATTAAGACCGTCCTGTGCGTCCATGATGGAGTTGCTCATGCCGCCTCGCAGGCTTTGGCCTGTTGTATCAGCTGTTGCGTTAGAAGAGGCATCCGGTAATCCTGTAATTAGACCTCTCGCATCGAGAGTATAAAAAACAACGCCTGCAAGACCGGCCCTGTATATGACATCGTTTAAGTTCCCGATGACATCATACGATTGGTTCTTAACCATAAAACCGTCGGATACAAAAAACGCCAGTTTACGGCCTGAAAGTTTAGAAACGTCGCGCAGGAAAGATTCCAGCGACGACATTGTGTTCATTGTTACGTACCCATTGGTTTGAATAACCCGGCTGGATCGGCTCTTGACATACCTCTCCGCAGTGATTTTGTTGTATTGGCCGGGAAACTCTTTCATGGTGGCAGTCACAAAATAATCCAGGATGTCGCGGTCGCCTGCCTGCAGGTCTATTGCCTGACTTTCAGTCATGACAGGACGTTCCTTGTCTGCGCCTGCCATCTCGCGATACGAAAGCCGGTCTACAGCACTGCGCAACACAATCTTGTTATTACACAACTGCTGCAGAAACCCCAGTTGACCGCTGGTCGTAATGATCTCTACTTTGTCGCTGCTGTTTGCCTGGTTGTTGATGTAATCCAGCAGGAGCTTCTTTGTTCTGAGCATGCTATCCGGCGAAAGATGGACATCGTCGATAAAGAAGAAAATAGATCGCCCAATCTCTCGCGATGACACTTCGCTTACCTTGGGTTGCGGTTTTTCGCCGCTGGCCATCGCTAGCTGAGCCTGTTCCTTTGTGGTTCCCGACGTTATCAAGTCAAAAAATGAGATCGGCTGCGGCTTTCCGTCGACAAACAGTTCGAACTGATCGCGTTTCAGATTGTCGACAAACCGTCCGTCTTTTGTGAACACCATCAGGTCGGTCTGAACCACCGTCGTGCTCAATTGCAGAGTGTCGTCGGGTTCCGCGGGTTTCTGTTTTTGATTCGGTGTCTGGCCCGCAATTGGCAAAATCAGGGCCGAAAAAATAAAGAGGATTCCAATGATTCGCATAGATCTCTACTTCGAATGTTGTTGTGAACGAGATCTATATTGATAGCATTTTCGTGGGAAGATAGCGACCCGAAACAGCGAGATTCGCCAATGAATAACGCCGTCCGGCGGTGTTTAACACGCCGGACATAACCGTGATGGTCTGAGGCAGAGCCAATCTTCAGGCGACGCGTATACGTTCTCGCGCAGTCAGCAACCGGGCGCGCTCGCCCTCAATCTTAAGAGCGCCGCGACTAGCAAGTAGGTTCAATGCAGCAAAAAAATCCTCGTTTTGATACAGCCAGCAGTAGTGTCGTAGCGTCTCGATCGAAAAGGCATAATCGATTCGGTGGAATTTATGCATGATTCGTTCAGCTATGGTTTCCAGCAGCGCGGCGCCCTCGGAAGACTCATAATCGTCTGGAACCTGGTCTCTGGACCAGATTCGAAGAGTCTGTTTCGGAGCAACCAGTGTTTTGCTTTCGTCCACCAGATCGAAATTTGCACCCTCCGGTGTATCGTTTACAATTGACAAGCGGCTGGGCTTATTGCCCTCCACCTTTCCGCTTTCACCCCTGTTCTGCAGTATTCGATTGATTTTCTTTAAGATCGACATAGTTTCCTGGACCATTCCCCACTTAGTTTTTTAATTTTTCGCGTCCTTAAGATGATTAAGAGTAGCAATTAGGGTGCAAGATTACCGATTTTCGAAAATTTTTTTTGTGGGAAGATTCAGATCAGGCGCTGTTCATTTCTTAGACAATCCTAACTTTATTCTTTGATCCTGTAACCCCCCCCCCAAATATACCAGATACGATGCTCCTATTGACATTCGATACGAGTACGCGTATCGTAGCCCATACAGAATGTCTATAGGAGAGCATGATGACAGAAAAAAAGAATGAAAAAACGGAACTACTGCAGGGGACGCTGGACATGCTGGTGTTGAAGGCGCTGGCGCTGGGACCGCTGCACGGACTGGGAGTTTCAACGCGGATTGAACAGATCACCAGGGGAACTTTCAAGGTTAAACCCGGATCGCTGTTTCCAGCCCTCCACCGAATGGAGCAGGCAGGCTGGCTGAGCGCGTCCTGGGGTGAATCGGAGAATAATCGTCGGGCAAAGTATTACAAGCTGACAAAGGCCGGGCAGAAGCAGCTTGAGACGGAAACTGAGGGTTGGCAGCGAATATCACTGGCAATTGAAAGTGCGCTGAGCGCCAGTTAATCAGGATGTCCTATGAGCTTTTTGTGGCGATTTAGCAGTCTTTGGCGGCGATTAATTCGAAAACGTCAGGTTGAGCAGGAACTCAGTGAAGAAGTTCGTTTCTACCTCGAGTCATTGATAGAGAGGAAGATTCAACGAGGGATGGACCCTATAAAAGCTAGACGTTTATCAACGATCGAACTGGGTGGCGCTGATCAAATCAAAGAGAGAGTGCGGGAGGTAAGTATGGGTCACCGGCTGGAAACTATTTTGCAGGATGTGAAATATGGCGCTCGAATGATGGTGAAGAATCCGCTCTTCAGCGTCATAGCTGTTATGACTCTGGCGTTAGGTATCGGAGCGAACACGGCAATTTTCAGCGTTGTTAACGCTTTGCTGATCAGACCGCTGCCGTACAAAGATCCGGGTCGTCTGGTTTTTATCTCTGAAGTTACTCCGAAAAGAAAGGAGAACTTTGTCCCGGGTCCGCATTTTTTGGATTGGCTGGAAGAAAGCAAAACGCTTGAGCAAATCGCAGCCTACCACGGCAACGAATTGACTTTGACCGGTGGCGGCGAGTCTGAAAAACTCAACGGTAATAGAGTCTCATCAGAGTTCTTTTCCATGCTGGGCACTGTGCCAGCACTGGGCCGCAACTTCCTTCAATCAGAAGATGTGCCCAACGCACAGCGGGTAGCCATTATCAGCCATAGCCTGTGGGAAAGTCGTTTTGGGTCTGATCACAATATTGTCGGCAAATCGATTGTGCTGGATGATGAAGGCTATACGGTAGTGGGCGTCCTGCCCGCCGACTTTCGATTCTCCGAGCCTTTCGACGTCTATGTGCCGCTAGCTCTCGATTCAATCCAGGAACACGGCAACCAGCAGATTTCCGTATTGAACGTGATTGCGCGTTTAAGTCCTGGTGTGACAATCGATCAGGCAAGGACGGAGCTGGATGCGATACGCGGTCGACACGAAGTTACAAAGCTCTCTGGCACGCCGTTCTTTGATGGTCCTACCAGGATAGACTCGCTGCGAGATAAACTTGTCGGCAACACTCGCGGACTGCTGTTCATTCTTCTTGGAGCAGTTAGTCTGACGCTGCTGATTGCCTGCGCGAACGTAGCTAATTTGCTTCTATCGCGTGGAGCGGCCAGGCAGAAAGAGTTTTCGATCCGCACTGCATTGGGAGCGGGAAGATTTCGCTTGATTCGTCAAATGCTGACTGAGAGCGTACTGCTCGGCATCTCGGGCGGCGTTGTCGGTTTGGCCATCGCATTCTTTTTAACAAAAGGTCTTTCGATAATTGCGGCGGCTGACACATTTGGCGACATCTCGCGAGTAACGACCATCGATATTGATACGAAGGTCCTCGGGTTCACGCTGTTAGCGTCGATTGTAACCGGTGTACTGTTCGGTCTGGCGCCAGCGCTGCGGCTGTCACGACCCGATGTTAATGATGCTCTTAAAGATGGTGGCCACGGCAGCATCGTCTACGGTCGCAGGTTGCGCCACGCGCTGATGATTACCGAAGTGGGGCTGGCCATTGTTCTTCTGGTTGGCGCTGGTTTACTGATAAGGAGCTTTGCGAATCTGTTGCGAGTCAATCCGGGCTATAAACCAGATCATTTGCTGACATTACGCGTATCCTTATCCGATCAGCGCTATCAACAAAGAAGTCAAAAAGAAGGTTTTTACAATGATATTCTGCAGCGACTCTCCGGGTTACCAGGTGTGCAATCGATTGGCGCTATCAATCATCTGCCGCTGTCAGAATATATGATTGCCGGCTGGCTTCGTGTTCCCGGCCGGCCACAGGTCGGCAATAATAATGACAGACCGCCCGTTCCAATCGGTATAGTTAGTCCGGATTATTTCAGGACCATCGGCATACCACTGCGCTCTGGCCGGTTTTTCACTGATCGTGATAGTTCCGGATCTCAGCGAGTGATCATTTTGAGCGAAGCCGTAGCCCAATCGCTTTTTCCTGATCAGGACCCGCTGGGCCAACAGATATGGGCTCCAGGTGCCAGAGATAATGCTGTCGTTGTCGGCATCGTCGGGGATATCAGGCATAAAGGATTAGACCAGGATATTTCTCCTCAAGTGTACGTTCCGTACCGACAGTTCGCGCCCGGATCAATGATGATGGTGATCCGCACAACCGCCGATCCGGGCACCATTGCAACCGTAGCGAGAAATCAGATCGCAGCAGTTGATAAGGAGGCTCCGGTTTTTGAAGTGCGAACTATGGAGGACCGTCTTTCAACTTCAGTATCACCGCGTCGATCAAATTTGTTGCTGCTGGCAGTATTCGCGGGATTAGCCCTGGTGCTGGCAACAATCGGTGTGTATGGCGTCATTGCCTACGTGGTCACTCAGCGGACGCACGAAATAGGAATCCGCATGGCGCTGGGGGCGCGCGGTAACGACGTGACGCGAATGCTGATTTGGCAGGGGATGACGGTAGTAACAATCGGCATTGTGACCGGGCTGGGCGGTGCCTGGATGTTAACTCGCGTATTGAAGAGTCTGCTGTTCAACGTGAGCACCACTGATCCTTTGACATTTACCGGGGTCGCGGTTGTTTTGACCGCTGTCGCGTTGCTGGCTTGTTATATACCTGCGCGACGAGCAGCGCGGGTTGATCCAATGGTGGCGCTACGGTGCGAATAAGCTGACGGGCAGGTATCAAACAATGTCCATAATACTGCTTCATCGGCTGCGCTCACTTTGGCGGGACCTGTTTCTCAGACGCCGCATTGAAGACGACCTGTCGAGTGAGATCGGCTCTTACCTGGAGATGCTTGTGCAGAAAAAAGTCGCACTTGGTATGGATCCGAAGAGAGCTCGTTTGGAAGCGACCTTCGAATTGGGTGGAACCGAACAACTAAAGGAAAAAGTGCGGGAGGTTAGAATGGGGTACTACCTGGAATCGATTTGGCAGGATCTGCGATTTGGTGCTCGTAACCTTACGAAAAACCGCGGATTCGCAATCACGGCAATTTCCACACTTGCCCTGGGTATTGGCGCTTGTACTGCAATCTTCAGTGTGGTCAATGCCGTGCTGCTGCGATCGCTCCCCTATCCTGACCCCGACAGAATCGTGGCGATTGAAGAGTATCATATGCCAGGAGGAGATCGAGCTCGGATAACGGCAGCTAACTTTGTGGATTGGCGCGCGCGTAACCACACCTTTGAAAATCTGGCGGGAATAGCTTGGAAAAGATCGAACCTTACAGGCGCTGGCGAGCCTGAACAGATAAATGTTGCCGTTGTTTCGGCAAATTTCTTTGATGTCCTGCGCGTTCAACCAAAGCTCGGACGGGGGTTTACGCCTGAGGATGAACAGGCTGGTCACCCTTCAATTGCTATCCTGAGTCACGGATTGTGGCAGCGGCGTTTTGGTTCAGATCCTTCCGTTATAGGTAAACAGATAATTCTAGATGAAAAGAGCTACACCGTTACCGGTGTTATGCCTGCTGGGTTTCAGTATCCAAAGGAAATAGAAGTGTGGGTGCCGCCGTTGCGTATTGCGCCGGAGGTTAACCCGCAGATAGACGTCACGCGAAACAGAAGCATGGGTTATTTATCTGCGATAGCTCGACTGAAACCTGGAGTAACTCTGCAGCAATCGGCCGCCGAGATGGATGCCATTACTGCGGCATTGCGCCAGCAATATCCAGGTGAAACCGGCGACCGATTTGACAGAGTCGTTAGTTTGCAAACGGATATAGTTGGCGATATCAGACCGGCTCTGCTGACGCTGCTGGCCGCGGTTGCCGGAGTGTTATTGATTGCGTGTGCCAATGTTGCCAACCTGCTGCTTGCCCGGCTGAGCGCCCGACGAAAAGAGATTGTTTTACGCGCGGCGTTGGGGGCCGGACGCGGCCGATTGATTCGTCAATTGATGACGGAAAGTATCCTATTGTCCCTTATTGGCGGTGTTATCGGTTTGTTGTTGGCGTGGCTGGGAATCAGTTTGCTGGTCACGGTTGCGCCGACCGATCTGCCCAGGATCACTGAGGTAAATCTGGATTGGCAAGTGCTTGCCTTTACTTTCGGCGTTTCCTTGTTTACAGGAATTCTCTTTGGTCTCGCTCCGGTCTTAAGTCTTGCAGGTGTGGATTTACACGATGCATTGAAAGCGGCCGGCCGCGTTACTGGGTCAGCCTATCATCACAAACTTGGCAATCTGCTGGTGGTGGCCGAAGTGACCTTATCTATCGTTCTGCTGGTATGCGCTGGACTTCTCTTTCGAAGCTTTTTAAAGTTGCAATCAGTGCAAATGGGATTTGACACCGGAAACATTTTGACCATGCGCGTCAATCCAAGCGGATCAAAGTATCAAACCCTGCAGCAGCAAAATGCTTTCTATAATGATGCGATTGGCCAGTTGAAATCCGTACCAGGCATCCAGTCGGTTGGACTGGTCAGCGAGTTGCCGTTGGGTCACGGTAGCACCACGGCCAGTTGTTATGTTGAGGGTGCGCCTGAATTGCCGCCTTCGCAATGGCCAGAAGTAAACTTTCGCATAGTCTCTCCTGGCTATTTTCGGGTTTTGGGCGTTCCCATTCTGCAGGGGCGAGATATTGATGCTCGTGACACAACCGAATCGCAAAATGTCGTGGTGGTGAATGAGGCATTTGCAAAATACAATTTCAAAAACGAAAGCCCCATCGGCAAAAGAATAACTTTCGGGAATGATCAGCAAGGGAGACCAGTTTGGTATCAAATTGTCGGAGAAATCGCCAACATCAGGACTGTTGAGTTTTTTCAGACCGAGCCGCAACCAGACGTTTATCTGTCCTACGGTCAGCAAGGTTTAAGCGGGCCATCGTTCGTTATAAAAACCAGCATCGAACCGACAAGTCTGGCTCAATCTGCCGTCGAAGCTATTCACAAGGTCGATGCAATGCTGCCTGTCTCCTACATCAAATCAATGGACCAGATTGCTTATGAATCGATATCACAGCCCCGTTTCAACACATTGCTTCTGGCCGTATTCGCCAGCGTCGCGCTGTTGCTGGCCGCGGCCGGTATCTACGGAGTGATGTCTTACATGGTGACACAGCGAACGAATGAGATTGGAGTTCGCATCGCGCTCGGCGGAAAGATGATTGACATTTTAAAGATAGTCATCGGTCGCGGAATGATTCTCACGGGATCGGGTGTTGCCCTGGGCATTGCTATTGCTTTTGGAGTATCGCGTGTGATGAGTGGCTTGCTTTTCGGTGTTACTCCGACTGATCCGCTCACATTTACATTTATAGCGCTGCTTCTATCGAGCGTCGCTTTTTTGGCCTGTTATATACCGGCACGCAAAGCAGCCCGCGTCGATCCGATGGTCGCACTTCGATACGAATAGGTATTGGAGAAAGAAAGGACTGATTATGAGAATTCTGCATCAACTCTCAAGTCTATGGCGAAACTTTTTCAGAAAGCGTCGCATGGAAGATGACCTGAAGGATGAAGTCCGCTCTTACCTCGAAATGACCACAGAAAGAAAGGTCCAAAGCGGATTAAGCAGGGAAGAGGCTCGCCGATTGGCCTTAATCGAATTTGGCGGCTCCGAACAGGTAAAAGAAAGAGTCCGTGAGATCAGAATCGGCCATTTTTTGGAAACCATCCTACAAGACATTCGATATGGGATTCGGATGCTTGCCAAAAGTCCGATGTTTACGTCAATAGCTGTTCTGACGCTGGCTCTTGGTATCGGCGCTAACACTGCCATTTTCAGTCTGATCGATGCCGTCTTGTTGAAAACGCTTCCCGTCAAACAGCCACAGCAACTCTTTTTTGTAAACAATGTTGGTCGGCAAGGTGGTGGAGGAGCGCCGCCGTATCCTTGCTTTGAGCTTTTCCGTGATCACAATCATTTTCTTTCTGGGATTGCGGCGTTTTCCCCTCAAGGGCAGACAAAAATAAAGATCGATGGGCAGCTGGAAGAAGCGAATACACAGCTTGTCAGCGGCAACTACTTTTCGCTGCTTGGTGTGGAACCGGTGATCGGACGCACTTTTACGGGTTCGGACGATTCCATAAAAGGCAAAGGTGGTCCGGACGGCGCAACTGCGGTTCTAGGATATGACTATTGGAAGCGACGCTTTGGTGGAAATCCCGCAATTGTAGGACAGACGATACAGGAAGACTCTCATTTCATAACTATTATAGGCGTGTCGCAGCCGGGTTTTCACGGAATGCAACCTGGTCAGGAAGTCGACATCAATCTTCCGATGATGCTTGGCGACCCAAGCCTGTTCGATCCCGGCGCCTGGTGGTTCGAAGCGATCGCCAGGATCAAACCTGAAGCTTCCGCCGAACAAGCTCGTTCAGAACTCGACTCGATTTTCCAGGGATACATGGATCGCCTGGGAGAAACTCGCAGTATGCGGCAAGACTACTTCGATCACCTTGAATTCGCATCGGCCTCTCGGGGTGATGACTCGCTCCGCAATAATTACTCTCGGCCGTTGCAGATCCTTATGATAGTCGTCGGGCTGGTGCTGCTAATTGCCTGCGCAAATGTTGCAAATCTATTGCTGTCGCGCTCGAACGCTCGAAGAAAAGAGTTTGCCGTTCGTCTCTCGCTCGGCGCAAGCCGCCGCAGGTTAGTTAGACAGATAATCACGGAAAGCCTTCTTCTGGTCAGCCTTGGAGGGCTATTCGGAGTCATATTAGCCCAATGGTGCGATAGCTTACTGCTCAGTCTTTTGTCGACCGGACGACAGCGGATCAAACTTGACCTTCACGTCGATGGAAGGCTGTTGCTGTTTGCGTTTGGATTATCGTTCCTAACCGGATTGATTTTCAGCCTTGCTCCAGCGATTCAGTCGACCCGCGTGGATTTAGGACCAGAGCTAAAACAGAACCCGGCCTCGATTATTGGCGGGCACTCGCGGATGCTTTTAAAAAAAGGCCTGGTCGTAATACAAGTTTCGTTGTCGCTGGTTTTGTTGATCGGTGCCGGTTTGTTTCTGCGTACTCTGCAAAACCTGAGAAACTTCGATGCGGGTTTCCGACCGCAAGGCGTGTTAACGATGCGACTTGAGCCCGTCAACAACAGCAATATGCCAACCCAGCCTGTAGCTATAAACCGCGAGGCCCTCGCAAGAGTACAGTCGATGCCCGGCGTTATTGCCGTCAGCCTTTCGGCTCTGACGCCTATGGACGGTCGTGACCGCGGTGTGATGGTTTCAATTCCGGGCTACCAACCACAGGCAGATCGTGATTTAGGGGTCACTTTGAATCATATCTCGCCTGATTACTTCAAAACATTCGGTATTCCCGTGTTGCAAGGGAGGCAGTTCAGCAACGCTGACAACGAGACTGGAACAAAAGTCTGTATGCTGAATCAATCAGCCGCGCGATTTTATTTCGGTGACAAGAACCCGATCGGAACCAAAGTCACTTTCAGTCGGCCGCGCAAGGCTGAACCATACGAGATTGTCGGTATAGTAAAGGACGCCAGGCAATACAGTCTGCGTGAAGAGACACCACGAACTGTTTTTGTGCCGTTGTTACAAAAGATCGATCAGGGCGTTGTACCGACTCTGGCGATGGTAACGAACGGGAATCCGTCCGACTTCATTACTCGAGTTAGAGACGAGATTAAGGCAGTTGCTCCGGATGTCCTGGTGACGAACGTGCGCACTCTGGACCAGCAACTTGATCAAACACTAATCCTGGAGCGGCTGGTTTCATCGCTATCCAACGTGTTCGGATTGCTGGCGCTGTCGCTGACGTGTATCGGTCTTTTCGGGGTTATGTCATACGACGTGTCGCGGCGAACGCACGAAATAGGGATTCGTCTGGCAATAGGCGCAACAACGGCCGCCGTCGTCAGCATGATAATGCGGGAGACGATATTGTTGATTGCTATCGGCACTGCTATTGGTGTGTTGGTATCGCTGATTACCAGTCGATATGCTTCCAGTCTGCTGTTCGGACTGACACCTAATGATCCGTTGACGATCACGATCGCGGTTGTATCGTTGGCGCTGGTTGCTATTATGGCAGGTTACCTTCCCGCGCACAGAGCTTCTCGCGTCGATCCAATGGTCGCGTTGCGAGCTGAATAGAACGGTAAGGTTCTTGCTGAGCTGTAGGGGCACGGACGAGCCTGCTCCTACATTCGTTCTTGCTTTTAGGTTTGCTGTTGAATGCTTTATCGCGCATCGCAAGTTTTTGCCGAAATCTTTTCCACAAGGAACAAGTGGAGACGGAATTAAGCGACGAGGTTGAATCATATCTCTCACTTCTCATACAACGGAAAATAGAACGCGGCATCGACCCTCAAGAAGCTCGTCGACTTGCGTTGATCGAATTTGGAGGAACAGAACAGATCAAGGAAAGGGTTCGGGAAGTTAGCATGGGACACTATCTGGAAACTCTATTGCAGGATATTCGTTACGCTGCCAGGATTCTGAAAAAGAAGCCGCTCTTCACGCTGATCATCACGATTACTCTCGCGCTTGGCATTGGTGCGAATACGGCGATATTCAGCATCTGCGATGCAGTACTGTTTAGATCCTTGCCGTTTCCCGACTCAAATCATCTGGTCAACATCTGGGAGAGCGAGGTCAAACACATTCACCAGCCAAAGGCTTTCAGTTCCTATCGCGATTTTCATGAGTGGGAGACAAATAATCATACTTTCGAAAAAATTGCCGCATATACCTGGGCAACAGGCGGAAAGACGCTCACCGGCCTTGGCGATGCGCAGCCGGTATTGACGATTCCCGTTACTAAAGATTTCTTTTCATTGCTCGGCGTTCAGCCGATGTTGGGAAGAACTTTGGTCCCGGACGACTTCAAAACCGGCGAGGCTGTCGTTTTGTCTCATCGTTTGTGGCAAACGACGTTTGGTGGTTCAAAGGACATTCTCAATAAAAATATCACGCTCAGCGGAAAAACATATACCGTCGTCGGAGTGATGCCTTCTTCTTTCCAGATGTATCCGGCTCAGACAGACATCTGGTATCCAATGGGCGCCGACAATACTCTTGCTACTAATCCAAAACAGCACCTTCTGGCAATCGTCGGCCGGATTAAACCGGGAGTGCCGTTTTCCGCCGCAGAGCAGGACCTGGTCTCTATTCGACAAAACGTCGATCAAAGCGATCACGACGGTTGGCCAGAGGTCGGCGTCGTGTTGAACGGGCTTCAGGATGAATACACCTGGCTTGCCGGACGAAATCTGAAGTCAGGACTGCTGGCAATACTTGCGGCGGTTTCATTTGTTTTGCTGATTGCCTGTGTCAACGTTGCCAATCTGCAGCTTGGTCGCGCAGCAGAACGAAAGAAAGAGATGGCGATCCGCACCGCGTTAGGATCAGGACGCCGGCGTTTAATCGGACAGCTGTTGACTGAAAGCATAATGCTTTCTGCTATTGGCGCGCTATTTGGAATTGGTTTAGCCAAACTCCTGATAATCTGGTTTGTCGCAACCCATCCGATAGAATTGCCGCCGGGAAATCAGGTCGAATTCGATTTACGCGTTTTGGGATTTACGATAGGACTGACGATTATCGTAGGCCTTTTGTCCGGAATTGTTCCGGCACTTCAAGCATCGCGAATCGATTTGAACGAGGCGCTGAAGGAAAGCTCGCGCGGAAATTCGCGAAGCGCCCTCAGCCACATTTCAGGCAGAATAATGATTATCGCGGAAGTCGGTCTTGCATTGATGCTGTTGATCGGCGCAAGCCTGTTGATAGAAACCGTTATTCAGTTGCGAGATGTACCGCTCGGGTTTCGAACCGAAAACTTATTAACCACGTATATCTCACTTCCCAAAACATCATACTCGAAACCAGAGCAAAGTGTGATTTTCTTCGACAACCTGATTGACAGAATAAAGGCCATACCAGGTGTTGTAGCAGCAACAGCCGATAATGCGACACCTCCTCGATCTCCGGGTGGTCAGAGTCCACTTTTTGTTGAAGGAAAGCCGATACCACCGCCCACGGATTTTATATTCGATGTCGGAGAACAACATGTGTTCGCTGATTTTTTCGAGACAATGGGGATACCTTTATTGGAAGGACGATCATTTACCATACAGGATCGTCCGGAGTCGGAGCACGTTGTTGTAATTAATGCGGCCCTGGCGAAGCGCTATTTCCCGGGTGAGGATCCTGTCGGAAAGCGCATAAAGGTTGGAGATTCTCCGGAAAAAGAAGAGTGGCGGACAATCGTCGGCGTCGTTGCGAATACCGAATACACGACTGTATTTAAAGAGATGGGTTTTGAAGAGCCTCCAATAACGTATTACCCATTCGCTCAAAATCCGAGTTCAACAATGAACCTCTTTGTACGAACAAAAGCGGCGACTGGCAATGTTGCTGGAGCGATTAGAAAAGAGATCAGATACCTGGACAGTACCTTGGGTATAAGCGAATTTCAGACTATGGACGAAATCGAATCCGATTCCATTGCCGAGCCACGGTTCCGTGCGGTATTAGTCGGTGGTTTTGCTGGTCTTGCTTTGTTGCTGGCGACAGTTGGAATTTACGGCGTGCTATCTCAATCGGTCGGCCAAAGATTCCAGGAGATCGGAATACGAATGGCGCTTGGCGCAGATCGCGTAGCAATCCTGAAGCTGGTTATCTGGCAAGGCCTGAAAGTAATCGTCATCGGTGTGATTGCAGGAGTCGCTGGTGCGCTGGCTGTCAGTCGAATTATTTCTGGACTTCTTTACGACGTGCGACCTACAGATCCAACAACATTTGCGAGTGTTTCGCTGTTTTTGATGATTGTGGCAGTTCTCGCTTGCTATATACCGGCTCGCAAAGCGATGAAGGTGGATCCAATGATTGCTTTGCGTTACGAGTAGAAGGGCGTTATTTTGCAGGTCTCCTCAGCGGCGTCGACGTCACGTACTGGAAGTCCCTAGCATGTGCAGAACTTCCTTTTGTTTCGCGTCATCTAAAAGACCCACCGAGGCATAGATGATTTTTCCGTTCGGATTAATTACAAATAATGTGGGCGTTCCATCTACTCCCAAATCACTCAACGGATGCGATATCACACTGTCAAGGCTGAGGCCCTTTCGCGTAAGGTATTCGCGGGCCGTGTCAACGGGTTCGCGAAACACGCCTACGGTTTGAAACTGGGCTCCTGGCTTTTGTCTCAGAGTCGTCAATTGCTGATAGAATGCTGTACTTGCGTCACAAAACTTGCACGCGGACGATAAAGCCAGCAACACGGTAACGTTCGCCGCGTGAGGGTCCATGCCATCCAGACTAATTGTTTTCCCCACCATATTCTGCTTCTGCTGAGCAGCCCGGTCGGGTTTGAAAAAGCTGTTTTTGACAAATACTGTTCCAACCAGAATGCACAGCAATATGATGGCGACATTGGCGATCATTTCCACAGATGGTTTCTTCATGCAAGGTTCTCCTTTAAAAATGGTTTCCGTTTGAAATCCCGGGTGTCGACAGGGGCCGTCGAACATACGGCCCCTACCTGGTTGCTATGGCGCGCAACAGGCAATTGAGCAGGCTATGTTTTGTTTCGTACAACCGCGGACGCAGGCAAACTGATTTACTGTTGGATCCGCGTGGCACTCAGCAACACACTGCTGCGCGGCCATGCCACAACCGCAGTCGTCGCCGGAACAGTCCATAACTACGGACTCAGCAGATTGATTGTTCGCTTGACTCGTAGAGGCCAAAGCGCCCGACATTCCGAAAGTCAGTAGCGCAATGAGCATTAAAACCAACCTTAGTCGATTTGCGATTTTTGTTGCTTGCATTCAATTTCTCCCCTTGCGGATTTCTCTAATTAAGTGTGCGCCGACCACCGCCTGAGACGGCGCAACACGAAAGAGTCCATTGATATGGATTTCTTTCTCGCGAAGGAAATGATCGCGAGCAGGAACATTCTGCCCATGCCCGCTGGCGGTAGATGATGGCCAGATTGAAGGCAAATGTCTCCAAATCCACTTCAAATTTTTATCAAAAGCCTTCCAAAGTGACTGCGAGGACGTAATCTCGGGCTAGAAGGCAAGACTTCTGAAGAGGTCGGGTTATTGAGTTTTCAGACTATCTGGCAAGTCTTTAATCATTATCGCATCAGACGTAGCAATTCCATGTATATAAAAAAGTTGCCTCGTATCTCTCGACCAGTCAAGATCAATTATAAAACCAGGTGTGTGTTTGTTCAGGCATTCTGGAGGGCTTCCATCCAGAGGTAGACGACAGGCTTTGGGATTCTCGCTGGTGACAGTGAGATATATCAGGGAGGTACCGTCAGGAGACCATCGGACAACAACCTCTAACTCGCCGGGCGCAACATCGAATAGCTTTAATGGTTCGCCGCCCGCAAACGGGATAACCGCAACTTTTGATTTTGAATCTCGCTCGTCCCAGTAATAGCAAGCTATGAACTTACCGTCCGGTGATACGTCAGGATGAACGGCCACTGCGCGAGTTAACAGGGATGGCTCGCCGCCTGCCGCCGGTATTTTCCAGATCGAAGGCTCTTTGTCGAAAGATGTGTATACAATCCATTTTCCGTCTGGCGACCACCGAGGCATCCCTTTTGGGCCGCCCGTTGTTAATTGCCTTTGGTTCTTTCCATCGATATCCATGATCCAAATCTGTCGAGGACCACCACGATCAGAGATGTATGCAATTGACTTCCCGTCGCGCGAAACTGTCGGATTACTGTCGTTATAATTGTCATCCGTAATCTGCTTTAGACCGGTTCCGTCGGCATTGACCGTCCAAACAGCGCGCTGATCCGACAGATTGCCCGCAAATACCAGATTCCCGTTTGGCGAAACCGAAATTCCCGTTACCTGGCCGAGATTTCCTCCTGTAAAAGGCAAAATCTGTTTTTCCTGACTCAAATCGCTGGACAGAGCCTCCCGAATGGAGAGAATCAGGTACGACTGTACGCTGACCAGAGTTTTAGAGTCAGCGGATAGACTGATGCCAGAATAATTGCTCAGATCCTGGGTTACCTTTTGAGGTTGGCCTTTTGGATAAGGGAGATACCAGAGTTGCTTCGAGGCGTCCTGAGAGGCGGCTCTGGCAGTTACGATCAACCCATCACCGCTATGGAGCCAGGAAACCTGTTCGATTTCTCCCCAGGGCTGATCGGGGAGATCAGTGATTTTTCCGGTTTCAATTTGAATAGTGCTGGCTTTCATGCGGACAGAGTATACGCCCCGAGCACAGGCGATCAACTTGCCGTCAGGCGACCACGACGGTCCGCCAAAGGAAAAGAATTCGGGTTCTTTAAGAGCCGTAACTTTCCTTTCATTCCCGGTTTCCAGGTCCCGGATCATCAATGTCCATTCCCGGGCAGCAGGATAACCACGAATAAAAGTCACTTTACTTCCGTCCGGAGAAAAAGAGATTGGACTGTCCACATCTTCTATAAGTAATTTCGTTGATCCCCCGAGCACCGATACTTGATTAACAATCCCTATTCCCTTTTTGGAATCCAATTCGTTGAATAAAACATTCTTACTGTCGGGTGAGAATGTCACTGCAGTGATTCGCGTATCGGTCGGCGAAAGAAGTCGAACAGGATTGTACTCCTTAATCTGCTTTACCCAGACACTGCTGCCGCTATCATCGACAACGACATAGGCCAGATATTTTCCATCAGGGGATATCGCTGAGCATGTTGTCCTGCCCGCTCCGGTAAGGTTTGTCAACTTAATACTTCTAAAGCGGGAGTCTGCTTTACTATTACCTTTTGTCATCCCCAGCCACAGTCTACCCGTCAGAATAAGGACCGCAATCGTCAAAATGGTAACAGCAACAGGAGCAAGTTTTGGGAATCGCTTTCTTTTATGTGATTCAGAGTAATCCAGAGCAGGTGTTCCGTTTAAACCGCTTGCGTTACCGTGGGCTCTATTCGTTGACGGGGGAACGTCCTGAGTACAAACAGGAGCAATAAAACGATAACCGATTTTTGGCACCGTTTCGATATATTTCTGCCCGCTGTCGTCGGCGCCGAGTATTTTACGCAGGGTCAATATATTCTGGGCCAGGGTCTTCTCTTCGACAAATGTATCAGGCCAAACGCTGTCCAGCAGCACGGACTTTTCTACTACACAGCCTTTATTCTCTACCAGGACAACAAGAGTTTCAAAGGCCTTGGGGGTTATAGCTACGGCGGATTCATCTCGAAGAAGAATCCGTTCCCTGACAATAAGAGTGAAGGGGCCAAACCGATACAATCCGCTACGATCTCTGATTCCGCTCATTTACACCTTTGGCGGCATCCACGATAAATTTACTGCTCACGCGGCTTGCTGATGGCGGAATCTAATTCTATTTTAGTTTACGCGGTGTGACAACTTTTAAGTATTCGGAGAGTGCACGGTTCAAGATTTTATATCAGGAGCTTCACGTTATAGCAGTTAACCCGATCGGCAATAAAAAATAACCAGGCAAGTGATGCGGATCGTACCTTAATCAGCGGCCGGCCTGAGGACCAAAACCGCTGGATGATTAGCGGCGTACCAAATTTATGGCAAAATACGCTGTGATGACGGCGACGAAAATGGATTCAGATAAATCTAAGAAAATAGTCCTGGCAACATTCGGCTCTTTCGGCGATATCCATCCATACATGGCTCTTGCCCTGGAATTGAAAGCGAGAGGGCATCGCGCAGTTTTTGCCACCAGCGATGTTTACCGCGAGAAGATGGTCGGCGCAGGTCTCGAATTTCACGCACTTCGTCCTGACCTTCCAAGACCGGAAACACCGCAAGCATCAGAAATGGTCGCCAAAGTGATGGACACCCGAAGAGGCGCTGAGTTCCTGTTAAAAGAAATGTTCCTGCCGCCCATTCGAGAGACTTATGAAGACACGCTCGCCGTTGCGAAGGGAGCGGACCTGCTGATTTCGCATCCTCTCACTTTTACTGTTCCACTTGTTGGCGAGAAGTTCGGCATTCCGTGGATATCAACGGTCTTGGCGCCGGCATCACTGTTTTCTGCAACTGATCCGAGCATTATGCCGCATCCAGCCTGGCTCGGACCTTTACTGAGAGCATCAGGACCGGCGGTAAACCGATTCTTTTTTGCTGTATTAAGAAAGGTAACGGAACCATGGTTCCGGCCGCTGACAAGGCTGCGAGAGGATTTAGGTCTGCCATACAGAGGACATCCACTTTTTTCAGGACAGCACTCTTCGAAAATGGTCCTGGCTCTCTTCTCACGCGTTATGGGCGAACCGCAACCGGACTGGCCGCCGAACACGCACGTAACGGGTTTTCCGTTCTACGATAAAAAAGATGAAGCTCCTATATCGCCGGAAATATCGAAATTCCTCGATGCTGGGCCCGCTCCAATCGTGTTTACTCTTGGTACGTCCGCCGTTTTCATTGCTGGTGAGTTCTACCGCGAAAGCATCAAAGCAGCCAAAGCTCTGGGCCGCCGCGCAATGCTGTTGATAGGCGACGCGCGAAATACGCCGAAAGAGCCGCTTCCGGATGGAATCGCGGCATTTGATTACGCGCCTTATGGTCAGGTCTTTGCACGCGCGTGCGCTATCGTTCATCAGGGAGGCGTCGGAACAACCGGTCAGGCTCTCAGATCGGGTAAACCAACGATTGTCGTCCCATTCAATCATGATCAGCCTGACAATGCTGCACGAGTTGCAAGAGCAGGAACAAGCAGGACAGTAGCTCGGACGAAATACAAAGCGGATTTTGTTGCCGCGGAGCTCGATAAATTATTGAGTAACCCGACTTACTCTGTTCGTTCGGCGGAAGTCGGAAAGGTGGTTGAGGCAGAAAACGGCGCGTCGACGGCCTGTGACCTGATGGAACAACTGTTGGAAAGTGGTACACAACGAGAGGCCGAGCTATTGATTAGAACGTGACTCCGTAGCGTAATCGTCCTCGATTGCGCCGGTTACCTTCGATCGAGTCGGTTCCGCGAGCAACGCAATCAGGGACGATTACGCCACGAGTCGAGTTCGGCCAACAGGTGTCACACCAGTCACAGTACATTAAGTCCTTTACTTTCTATCAATACCGCTGTGACATTTGCTGTGACACCCGATCCAATGGCCAGAGTTTGGCCACGAGGTGTCACACCAGACCTGCTAAACGAATCAGAGGCAAACACGGAAAAACCTCGTAGCGTAATCGTCCTCGATTGCGCTGGTTACCTAGAATCAAGTCTGTTTCGTGAGCAGCACAATCGGGGACAATTACGCTACGAGTCGAGTTCGGCCACCAGGTGTCACACATGTCACAGTTCAACAAGCGGTTTGTTTTCTATAACTAAAGCTGTGACGCCCATTGTGACACCTGATTAACTGGTCGCAGTTTGGCCACGAGGTGTCACACTCTACCTGCCTAAAAGAACAGCGGAAAATAAAAAGCCGTCAGATACGCAGGATCGCATATCTGACGGCAAAATAGAATCAAGGTAAAAACTAGTCTTCCTGCTGCTCGACCAGGGTCTTGAGCTTTCCTCGAAGCCTGAGTACTGCTCTGGTATGCAACTGAGATACTCGTGATTCGTTCACGCCCAGAACGTGGCCGATCTCTTTCATCGTCAGTTCGTCGTGATAGTACAATGAAATGACCAGACGTTCTTTGCCGGGC
Organism: Blastocatellia bacterium; assembly: GCA_035652355.1. Lineage (GTDB taxonomy): Bacteria > Acidobacteriota > Blastocatellia > DASRDY01 > DASRDY01 > DASRDY01. The sequence goes on along the minus strand of DASRDY010000263.1, from coordinate 49,134 downwards.
AATTTCTCGATCGCTGCTGTCAGGTGCTCTCGAATCTCATAGCGCTCAAAGATGAACTGCGGATTTCGTTCAGGAGTGTCCGGCAGATAATTCAGCATGTCAGTCATACCACAGCCGCCATCATCCTGATTATCCGCGATAGTCTCAAAGCCACCGATAGTGATGCCGTTAAGATCGCCGATTAGCTGATGATATTCATCCAGCGCTATTCCCATCTCGACGGCTACTTCTTCGTCAGAGACTGCGCGACCAAGCTCGCGCTCGAGCTTCGTATATGCGCTTTCAAGATCGCGAGCTTTCTTTCTCAGCGATCGTGGCGCCCAGTCAAGTGATCTCAGGTCGTCAAGGATAGCTCCGCAAATCCGGCGGCGAGCGTACGTCGTGAACTTGATACCTCGTTCAGGCTCGAACTTTTCGACTGCGTCGATCAAACCCACAATGCCAGCGCTGATCAAATCGTTGACTTCGACGCTGGCGGGCAGTCTGGTCGCGATGCGCTGCGCAAGATATTTGACCAACGGCAGATGATCGACAATCTGCTGGTCACGATTCGGAGCAGCGACGGGTACAACCGTGGCTTTCTTGCTCTCTCTACGAAGGGTACTGGTTCTTGTTGCCATAAGTCCTCTTATTGATGCTCTTGCTTCGGGGTATTGATTCTCAGTACGTTGCGCCAAAAGGGAATAACATTACCGGCTTTGCTTAAAGCGGCGTCTCCCCGCAATTGATTGGCGATCTGGTCAAAGCACAGACTTGCAGGGGCCTCGGGATAGCTAAGGCTCACGGGCTCCTGTCGCATCACGGCTTTGCTCACCAATGGATCGCGGGATATATAGCCAAGATAGTCGACATCTCGGCTTAAAAACTGGTTCGTCACATTCCTGATCTGGTTGGCCACATCTTCAGCCTCTTCCGGGCCGCTGGCCTTGTTAACTAAAATGTTGATCGGCGTCGAAAATCGTTCGGCGGTAATAACCTTAATAATTGCGTATGCATCGACGATTGCCGTAGGCTCTGGTGTTGTCACAACGATAGCCTCGTGCGCCATGCCGACAAGCTGGGTGACATTTACCGATATGCCGGCAGCAGTGTCAATCAACAGCCAATCTGTGTCGCGGGAATATTGCTGCAGCGAGCGAATCAAACCTCTCCGCTGAATCGAATTCATATCGGCGAGCTCTTGAATGCCAGAGCTGGCCGGAATGATCTTGATCCCGCGTGGACCATTCATAATGATTTCGTCAATCTGCTTTTCGCCGAAAATTACGTGACCGATGTGGTGCTGAGGGCTTAATCCAAACAGGACGTCAATGTTTGCTAAAGCGAAATCCGCATCAACGATTGTGACGTGATCTCCGTAAGCCGCCAGGGCCAGGGCCAGGTTTGTCGCCACGCTGGTCTTTCCGACTCCGCCTTTACCGCTGGTCACGGCGATTATGCGCGAGTTTTGAGTCCGGGATTGCTCGTTCGGCGTGCGCTCGTCCACTTGGGTTGCTCGTTTCTCCGGAAAGATGTCGCTCTCAAACATGTCAGAATGTCCCTTAATTCGACTCCAACATGAGTCGCTTTGGGATTAAATAAAGAATCTTACTTCCTAAACTACTGAGACTAGATCGAACGACTTGTTGGATTGCAAGCGATGTGCCTAGTGACAATATTTTGGCCGCAATTTGAAAAAACGCGCTAAGTTGTAGAAGATTCAACCAGATCGGGTTACGAGGTTTTTGTATACATGGAAGCTTGATGTGATCCCAACAGGGATTTCGTCAATGGCTTGACGACGACTGTCAAGTTACCAATGAATCACTCACTTGCTCAACAGATAAGCATCTTTAAGCCATTGCGAGAGCTCTTTATCGATCTCGGATTCCGAGGTGAGTTTAAGCGTGTGATGGAAGCGGTTCTTTGATATCTGTTCAGTCTTTGCGATACGTGGGCTTTCGATTTTGTAATCGGTCCGCAGCACAAGGTTGATGTAATTCTTCCTGACGTAAACTCCGGCAAAACCAGATATGTTATCCAGGTGTATGCACGTTTTCTTTGGTGATTCTGTGACGGGACCGAACTTCCTGAGCGTTGCCAGCAAACGGTCGTACATCGTTCGTACAAGAGGATCAGCAGTTTTGAATTGGTCTGCTACTGAATATGATGCCGGTGTTGACATAATTGCCTCCGAAGCAGCGCAAGCTGCCAGCTTGCGCTACGATTAGCTTCCCCATTTACCAATTATCAAGCCGACAATAACACCACCTACCGCGCCGCCAATCAGAATCGGAGCATAGGCTTTCGTAATAATTGCGTCCGGAAGGCTCAGCAACAAACCGAAGATCAGACCGCTAAGCCAAAACGGCATCGGGAGCTTAGCCGCTCCAATTACGAATCCGATTGCAAATCGATTGATGAAAGCGCCCATCATAGCAGCGCGCTTGTCACTGAACGTAAGCGGGATCATCAACGCAATATCTACCGCGCCATAGATCAGCCCGCAGATCAATCCAAGAGCCAAATTGGACATTGTGTTTTCCGAGTATCGAGATTAGTCCTGGACGGTTTTGACTATACTACAACAGAACTGACAACGGTGTGTCAGCCTTTATAAAGATTTCGAATGTGAAGCTCGGTACGGATTATTTTTTGCTGGCCGCGAAATAACCCTGTCGGCTGGTGACAACCCAGTCTGGATGGTTTTTGATCTTGACCGTAATCTTGTGATATCGATTGGCCTGACTTGTGTTTGGGTAATAACCAATGATGTAACGCGCGCGCAGATCGTCTTTGATGCCGTTATATATCGACTCGGCGTCGCTGGACTTCGCCATGTAGGAGATCGATCCGCCTGTGACATCCGCCACTTGTTTCATTGCTCGCTGGCATTCGCGGAAATAGGTCAGGTGTTCGGCATAATGACCTTCGTCCTCGAATTCCTTGGTCAACAGCTTCATATCTGTATCCGGCGGAAGATCGATCAGTTTGTTGCCGACCGCAATTGAATAGACGGTAACGCCAGAATTCGCCGCGAAGTCAACTATGTCCTTAAGCGTATAGACCTTCTGATCGTATGGGAATCTGGCCGTGACATCTGCAGGCCATTCTTGCTGTGGAACCAACTTCAAAGCTTCGTCGCCATCGGTCTGAAATATCACTATCTTTCTGCCGTCACGGTCGGCAAACATTTCATTCAAAACTGAGAACAAAGCGGTGAAATTGTACGTGTGTTTGATCAATTTCACTTTGCTGAGGGATTTCTCGAGCGAAGAACCATCATTGGTAAAATCGACCAGCAGAGTCGGATCATCCAATACAAGCGCGACCGATTCATATTCAGGCTTGAGCTGTCTGACAAAGCTCATCGCAGCCTTCTTGCTCTCTTCCCAATAAGGAGTGACACTGCCGCTGTGATCCAGAATCAGAACGATATTAGTTGGAACCCGCTCTATCGAGCTCCGCACAAAATAGCTGGCTGGTAACTCCTGATCGTCATCATAGATTACAAAGTCGTCTTGCTTCAGATCGAGCACATAACGTTTGTTAGCAGGGTCCTGCACCATCAATTCGAAAGCAAACAGTTTTGAATTAAGCGAAATCTCATCCTCTGATCCGGATTGCGCATCGGCCTTTTCGACGTACGATGCGCTGTCTGAAGTTGTCGCATCTGTTATCAGTCGACCTGTTTTGGGGTCTCTGCGAATAGTCGCTAAGCTCTCACCCAGCTTGCGCGGCCGCGATGATTTAGTGGGTTTTGTGTTCTTGTCAGGACGCGAATATATCGCTGGAACAATCAACAGAACCGCAGTGATGATCATAAACAGTGATCGGAGGAACAACGAAGAGTTCTTATCTATTCTCATGTAAAGCCCCGACAATCGTAATTCAGGCGGAATCCACCATATTCCACCGGCCTGCTTATCGGAACTCCTGGCTTTGGTTATTAACGGTTAGTGATGAAAAGACAACAGGCTGGCAGTCTCTTGGTACTGGCTGCCAGCCTGCGCAAAAGTAAGCTATTGCGTTGTCTGTGTTAACGCTCGAACAAGTCCAGCAAGTTATCAGTAAGACCGTTCATTCCGTTCAACCCGTCTAACCCATTTAGACCTTCTATATTCTCCATGTGATTTATTTGCTTCTTCTTTGGTTGAGCGGGAGCAGCGCCAGTGCGTCCACCAAGTTCGGACAGACGCAGCGCCAGGTTGTTGTGATTTGTTGCGTAGCTCAGGGCATCTTTCTCGGTTACCATACCTTCGCTGACCAGGCGCTCCAGCTCGATGTCGAATGTACGCATTCCCTCGATATCGCCGTCGACCATCGCGTCCATCAGCGACTTGCCTTCCTTTTCGCCGTGTTCGATGTATTCACGGGTACGCATCGTTGATTTGAGAATCTCAAACGCTGCGACTCTTCCGCGTCCGTCTGATCGCGGTATTAAACGTTGAGACACGATAAACCTGAAAGAGTTCGCCAGTCGCATTCGGACCAGGTGTTCTTCGTTCTTGGGGAACACACCGATGATACGTTCTACCGTCTTTGAAGCATCAATCGTGTGCAGCGTGGAAAATACGAGGTGACCGGTTTCCGCAGCTTCCATCGCGATTTCCATCGTTTCTGCGTCGCGCATTTCTCCGATCAGAATGACTTTCGGCGCTTGTCGCAAGGCGGCGCGCAAGGCTAGCGAAAACGATGGTGTGTCGCTGTAAAGCTCTCGCTGGTGAATCGTAGACTTCTTATGCGGATGCATGAATTCGATCGGATCTTCGATCGTAACAATGTGGTAATACTTGACTTGGTTGATCAGATCGATGATTGCCGCCAACGTGGAAGATTTACCGCTACCGGTTGGTCCGGTTACCAGAACGATACCGTTTTTCAGGTCGACGATGTCTCTCAGAACTACAGGCAAATTCAGAGTTTCAAAGCTGGGAATGGTATTCGGAATAACGCGCATCACGATGGCGATAGAGCCGCGCTGCATAAAAACGTTGCAACGGAATCGCGATACGCCCATCAGCGAATACGGCAGGTCGACAGATCCCGCCTCTTCCAGCGTCTGACTGGCTTTCGGGTTTCGTGCGAATATAGCTTTTGCTATACCTGCGGTGTGCGCGGGAGTAAGAAACTCAAGCCCCGAAACGGGAACGGCCTTCAACGCGCCGCTCAATTCCACTTGCGGAGGACGACCCGGAGAAAAGATCAGGTCGCTGACTTTATCCGATTCTGCGAGCATTTCGCGCAGCACCTGGGCGAAATTGATCCCGCTCAATGGCTCTTGTAGATTCTGGCTCATATCTAGATAAATACCCGGCTTTGTCGAGTGAAAGGCGTGGTTTTTAGAGCAAGTGGGAGCAATACTGGCGGTTTCATCCCTCTCAGCCCTACATCCTTCACTCCGTCCGACCCACTTCTATCCCCATTACACACACTCGGACGACCTTCTTAGCGCTCATGGACAATATCGTCACAATTGCCGTTAAGTTCACCAGAACTATTCGGCTATTTGCGGGAAATTAATGTTTAACAGTGCAGAAACGGTGATCAGTGGGCAGTGGTCGGTGGTCAGCGATCAATCACCAGGTGTCTGGAATCGGGCCAGCTCAGGAGTTTTTAACTGATCCCTGACCACCGACCACTGCCCACCATTTTACTTGATCCCTTTAATACTCGAGGGTTTGGCAAAAAGGTTCGCAGCCATTGGCTGGTTATAAACTACGTTGTCGTAATTCACGCGGCTGATCTGAACACCATCCGTGTAAGAATCAATGATGTTGGGAGCCTTTATCCCCTGGCGCTCAACCCACTGGGCGTACCTGGTTTCTTCCTTAACTTGTGAATCGTGAACGGTATGTTCGCGCTGAAGCAAAATCGGCAGATGGGTGTCGAAGTCGAAATAGACGGTTACAATATTGTTATCCGGAAATACCAGTTTCACCGCTTCACCGAATTTCAATCGCCAGGCTTCGCGACGGGGATAATAATAGATCTTTACCTTTGGCTCGCGCCAGGCGCCGCGCAAGATACCGTCAATGCTGTATTTCAAGCCTTCGACGAACTCTTTCGTTTTTTCTTCTGGCTGATCCTTAATAGCCTTGCTGGCGTTTTCGAATGTCCAACCGGTGTTTCCGGTGTTCGCCTGCAGGACCATCTCTTTTCCTTTGCCGAATTCAGTTCGCTCTTTGTCCGGGTATTCGATGTAATCGCTAAACGGTACGGGCAGTGTCGCCATGCCTTTGTCGAACTGGCTTAATTGTCCGGTGCCAAGCTCAGTACGGACGTGAAGATAGGCATCACCGCCGCGGGCTTGAACGGCGGCATTAATCGCAGCCGTTGCTTTCGCGATATCCTCGGGACTGGGCTCTTGCTCCTGCTGCCCCTGGTTAGCTGTTGTTATAATTGATGTAAAGATTAATAAACTTAGAACTGCCATCAGCGTCAGGAAAACGCTGCGTAGTATGGATCGCACTGGAGAACCTCCGACAAAAATCTGAGCCTCTCCAATTGTAGCAAAACCGCCAATAAGGCCCCCTAAATCTTGAGGGTTTTCGTAACTTCGTATCGGTTCCTTAATAGGTTCAGCGACCGTCTGTTTAGCGGTTTCGCAAATAAACCCTTCGTGACATCAGATGGCCACATGCGGGTGATGCGCATGCAGTGTCACTGGTTTACTGATAGAGAGCAAAGCAGTTATTGGCCCGTGACACCTGTGACGCCAGTTGGCCAAACTCTGTTTTTGGCGATATTTTGTCGCAATACTGCTGCCCGAATATGACCATTAGTCCCTACTGGGTCTCGGTTTATGTCGGCCCTGTTTCGCCAAGTTGGCACAAACGTTTCACGCATTTGATTGACAGGTATACCTGGAAGGAATAGATTTGAGGCGGTCGATTTCTACCATTTGTTTCACACTAGATCGAAAACGCTGCCACAGGAACCAGGCTTTCTGTGATTCGGTCGTTCGCTGTCTTTTGGCAGGTCTCAGCGACAGCGGAGCTTCTTCAGTGAGCGAATTAAACTCTCTATTTTTCGGCGGCATAGAAAAAGTCTGTCTCAGGAGTTAAAAACATGAAAATTGTCAGGATCGTGCAAATACTGATCTTCTGTTTAATTTTGCTTGCGCTTCCCGTAAAACGGATCAGGGCTTTTCAGCAACCAAGTTTCCCCGTCAGCTACAGCCTGAATCCGTCTGTCCTTCCCGTAAATTCAAATGTAAGCACGATGGCATGTGTCTCGGTTGTGGGGCCCGGCAATTCAATAACTCTTCAACCGACGGACTTCTTTATCTTCTTTTTCGATTCGTCGGTTGGCCCGGTTTCCCTGCCCCAGTCACCCACGACTCCGATTCTGACGACCTCGTCAGCATCGCCGAACGTCCCTAATGCAGCGACAGCTTCAGATTTCTCTGTATTTAATGGCGCCGCCAATCATAACAAGCTGGTTTTTGCATATACCCCCAATCAGGCCAAAAACCTGGCCTATGGTACCAATATATGCACGCAGGTGAATATCGCTACCGCCGGCACGCCGGGACCGGCACTGGTCAGAGTCTCATCACAACTTTCGACCACGGCAAATAATCTTCCTTCAATTACAGCAACTCTGGTCGATTTCCCGACTTCGAAAGGGTCCTACTCATTTATGAGCGCCATCTCTATTCCGTCCACAAGCCCATTCTTTGCTCCATTGAACGGATTTGGTGATCCTACAGGAATGAATACCGGCCAGGGGACCGTTGATGGATTCGGAGTGGCTGCTGCACCAATGCCTGCGGCCTGTACATTTGATTCGTTGCAGGTTAGCGCCACTGCGATTGGCGGGGCTCAATTTCCGTACGTCTTTACTTTATGGAAAAATGACCAGCCGACAGCATTGACCTGCGGATTAACCACCTCCAGCGGAACAGATACCGTAACTTGTTCGGACACTACAGACGCAGTCTCCGTGGCGCCTGGCGATCTGGTTGCCACACAGGTAAGCCAAACTGGATTCATACAGGGAGTCAGTTGTTGTACGCCGGCGGGAACATTCGGTATTTCACTTCATTGCAAATAACAGTAAAAAAATAATAGCCACCTGTTGATACCGAGTGAAGTCAATAGGTGGCCTGAACTAACGACGTAAACCCGTACCACAGACCTTTCTTTATATTTCGGAGCTCGACGGTTCTTAATTTGAAAACGTCATGCGGAGCTTCGCGCTGATTGTGCCTTTCTCGGATGAATCGGCGAATCACCGGCAGTACGGGCAAGCTAAGGGCGGTTCAGAATTCTCCCGGGTGATTGGCATTCAAACCGGGGGAACCGATATGAATTTATAGAGGTCGAAATTCGGATGCCGGACTCAGTTACAACTCTGAAATTGCCGAAAAGCGATTTATGGTTATAATTGGACCTGGCTTTTTATATTACTTCGCTTCAATAAGCGTCCGCTTGTAACAGCCCGTGAATCTGTGCCGGATGAGGTCACAATCGATCATGCTAAAGAATTTAAGGCTAGTGGTTGCTCTTTTATTGATCAACTTTTTAATTATTGGGCAATCTGTTTTTGCACAAAACCTTTTGGCTGCACCGGGAACAGCCCAGGCGCAAACGCCCGCGCAAGAGATCAACGGATCCGATGATGTTTTCGCCAGCGGACTTTATGGAATTTACATTGAGTTGCGGCCGGGAGAATTCACGAATCAACTGGAACATCTACAGAAGATGTTTCTTCCTCTAATGCCGCTGCTTGAAGAAGAATCGAAGGCGAAATTGCCTCCTATGCCTGATCAAATGACTGATGCTCTTTCGGTGCTGAGTTCCGCCAAAGTGACTATAGCTGCTTTGCCGACCAAATCGAACTTGCCGTCGGCGGTCTTTGTTGCGGAGTTCCCATCGGAACAACAAGCCACGGATTACGATCAGCAGATTCCGGATTTTATCAAGGCATTCAAGGCATACGCCAAGGCTCTGGATGACGCGGGAAAGCAATCCGGTGACAGGAAGGCCGCTCCTCCGAAAAGTAGCGCGACGTCACTTGCTCCGGATAAGATTTTCACGCGGCGTTCGGGCAAGGTGTTAGTCATAAGCGACAAGGCTTTTGAGCTGAAGAACCTTCGGCCTGACAACTCGCTTCGTTTAGCGGATGATCGGATGTTCCAGTCGGCTCGCGGTCGGTTTTCCAACTCGGCTGGGTTTATGTATCTGGATGCGGCTACATTAAGAAACAGCATAGAGGAATTGTCGCGACCAAAACCTGCTGCTAAGCCTCCAGCGAGATCGAACAGGACTTCGGCCCGAAGCTCTTCCAGGGGAAAAACTGCAGCCAGATCCAAACAATCTCCGTCACCGAAAACTACTCCAAGCGATGACGCAGTCGGCGAGCTCAAGACGTTGCTTCCGTCTGAGATTCCGACATTAGCCGAGATAAATTCCAGGATTTCACCTTATGGCGCCACTTTGCCGGCCGCCGTTGCAATCGGATTTTCGCTGAACGGCGATTATTACAGTTACTCTGCTCAATTCATACCAGCGGCTTCGCCGGAAAATCTCAGTCTGCTTCCGGTTCTGTCCGTGCCGGTTGCCGGTCCCGCGGGACCATTCAAAGCTCCGGGTTTTTTACCCGAAGACACCGACATCTTGTTGAGCTCGTCGATCGACTGGCTGCGTACGTACGATAAGATCGATGCTCTGATAAAGAATTACAGCAAGACAACACCTGGTGATTCCGGCAAAGACGGTGCAGGATCATTAGATGCTGTCGTTGGATTCAAGTTTCGCGACGAAATGCTGGCGGCACTTGGCAGCGAGTTGTCGATTGGGATAACCGGTCTCTGGTCGGCGGTTCCTCTCGATGATCTGAGCAAAGATCCGACGGCTGTACTCAGTAAGATGGACCCCTCACTGATGAACTACTATCTGGTTTTATCAGTCAAAAACAGGGAAGCGATTGAGAACTTGTTTCCGAAAATGCTCAGCGCGTTTGATATCAGGAAAAAAGATGAGCAACCGAACACGACGGTTATCGGTGATATTCCGGTGACATCGTATGCAAATCTCTCTTATGCCATCATTGATAACTGTCTGGTGATCGCAAAAGACGGAAAATCGTTAGGTCGTCTGATCGATGCTCGTTCTTCCGGCAAAACGCTCTCAGCGAATTCTAAATTCGTCGAGTCTCTGAGATGGACAGGAGATTCGGCTTTTGCTGAAGGTTACGTTTCGGATTCACTAATGAAAGTCCTGATGGCCTCGGCAAAGAAAAACATCGCAAGCAACAGCAAACTGGCATCAATTATTGACGGTCTGAATATCGAGCCGATGCCAATCACGTACGCCGTCCTGTCCGATCCGATAGCTCCGGTGTATGAGGCGCACTCGCCTATTCAAATGCTCTATGCGCTCTTCCTCCAGGTGGCAGCTCCGCCGGTCCAGGCACGCCAACCCACCCAGGCTGCGCGGCCTTGATGGGTCGAAGAAGAAGACAGTGGGAAATAGTCTACGGAATTTTGTTCGGCGATTGCGTTATTGTTCTGGTCGGGATCTTGAGGACAAATCCTGTCAACCTTTGATTTTTCCTGATTGTGATGACCTTCGCATAGCGTCGATCCGGAACGCCTGGATAATAGGATCGTTGGAAATCAGGATAATTGGTTTCGCCCGGAGCGATGTTGAAACCTAGATAATATTGTCCGGGAGGTATGTGCCAGAACTCAAATCGACCTTGATTATTTTTGGCGGGCTCTCTATCCCATCCTATGCCACGCTTAGCTAATTTCCTATCGAACGGAATGAGCTCGACATTAGGAGGCTCGTTTATACTGGAGTCGCTTAAGACCTGTCCACTTAGGCGTCCTGCATATGTTTTTGTAAACCACATCGGAACGCAGCCACGGTCCGGGATTTCGATATTCCACCGCTCCTCCGGTGGTTTATCGAATCCGTAACCCTGTCTGTCGTTGGTCGGGGGATTCGTATAAACCAAATATGTTCCTTTCGGCAACCCGCGTATTATGTAATGGCCGCGTTTGTCGGTTACAACTGCATATTTGTGGATGGCCGACTTGAAAACCACCTGTCCGCCAACGATGGGCTTCTCATGCCCACGAGTTCCAAGGGGCGGTTCATATTGACTGACGATGCCGAATGCTGTTGCCCCGTCTGGAAAGCGGCGGGTCCTCTTCAAGTAATCGAGATCTTCTTTCGTTTCTGAAATCGGACCGGTGCGCGAACAGATGTCGGTGTAGAGCGTACGGTCATCCGAATTCTCGTAGGCGTATACAACATAGGTTTTGCCCTCTTCGAACGGAACGTCGCAGTTTGTGCCAGTCCCAGCTATTTCAATCTCGCTGCCAGTGACGCCGTGAAATGCCTCGATGACTTTGAGCTTCGCAACATGTGCGAAACTTGTGTATGTTGCAGATACAGCGTCGCCGGGCCAGTGTCGTTCGATAGTTCGTACAGAACTATTGATAACCTGACCCACAAAAGAGGACTGTGCTTTTGCATAAGCTTCGCAAGGCCGTTCCCAGCCGCAAGTACAGGCGCTTGCTGCGGCCGAGAAGAACGGCAGCAACAGCCCTGCGATGACCAGGAATCTTTTCTTCATCTCACCATTGCCATCGCGTAGCGCCGCTGTCGCTGTAAATATTCCGCCCGTTGTCGTGCATGTGGTCGTAGGCCGAAGAAACCGCAACGCGGCCAGGACCAAATAGTCGCAACCACAAATAACGAGTGCTCCACGAACTCCAGAAACTGGTTACACCTCCCGCGGGATGCTCGAAATGAAGTTGCATCTGAACGGTGGGATCCTTGAACAGCAAGCACGTCGGCTTTACCAAAATCGTTTGACCGGGCTGAAGATAACGAACGAACGAATTACCGGCCGCGTGAAGCAACAACAAACCCGGTGTCTGTGGAGCGAAAAACCGATCCATAAACGCTCCGACAGGATAATGAGTTTCCGTTTCATCGCCGTTTCTGGTCTTGAACCAGATGCCAGTCTGAAACCAGTCATAAGTGACGTTGCCGGTTGCCACCAGAAACAGATGCTCTCGCACATCGACAGCCTGTCCGGGTTGAAGCGGCAGCGCAATCATTTCGCCTGGAGCATCGCGCGAAAACGCAATGTGGCCGGGACCCTGCGCCTGGGTCATAATCAAAGGCATTCCCGCCAATAATCGTTTCCAGGCTCCTTTCAACGACATAGCTGAAACATTAACCTGCGTGTCTTTCCACAACAGAACGTGATGAGCAAAATAAACGTTATCAGCCGGTGCCAGATTGAAATCCGCTACAGGCACATAGTTTCCCTCTATCTGGCATGACGAATTTCCGATCTGAAGTTTCGCCATGTCCTTTCGACCGGGAAGCTCCGCCCATCCCGAATCGGTAACGATTTCCTTAACATCGATTGTGGCGCCGCACGCCGGACAGCTCATCTGGCTGCCGTCGCTGATGTGACCGCACCACGGACATTTATGAGTTCGTTGTTGTGACATTGTTCAACCTCAATCCGTGTTGTGATGCACGTACATTGACTGGATGCCGACGCGACCCGGGCCCGTCATCCTTGCCAGATTCATGCCTGTGCCCCCGAAAAAGCCGGTTGTTAATTGCTGCGACTCGACGTTCATCGTTACCGACGAATCTTTATAGAGAAACGCGCCAGGCTCCAGCATGATGCTTTCACCCGGACGTAGCGTCCGCTCAAACACGTTTCCATATCCGTGAAGCAATAACAACCCCGGCTGGTTCGTCGTCACAAACCTGTCCATAAACATTCCCTGTCCGCCAAAGAGAATGTTCCGCAGACCCTTGATGCGAACGTACGAATAAACGATATGATGCGATGCCAGCAGAAACGCGTGCTCTCTGACGTCCAATTCCATACCGGGATGAAGTGGTAGAACAACTAACTCACCAGTAGCGTCGCGCGAAAACGCGATACGGCCTGGTCCCTGCGCCACGGTGATGATGAATGGCATTCCGGCAAACGCTCGTTTGATGCCGCCCTGCACCGGCATCACCGACATTGGAGTTCGGTCGTCCTTCCACAGCATTACGTGATGCTCAAAATAGACCGCATCGCCTTGCCCCAGGGTAATCTCTGCTACCGGAACGATCTCACCTTCCACCTGACAGGTGCTGCTGCCGAAATGGATTTCGGTCATGTCTTTGATGCGAGGAGCTTCGCGCCACCCGGATTCGCTGATCAGATTGCGAACGTTGAGCGGAGCACCGCACGCCCAACAGGAGAGCGCGGTCTTCGGATTCATTCCCTGGCACCATTCGCATTTAATTCGTTCGAGCGATTCAGCAGGAGGCGCGTTGCTGACTCGCGGCGCCTGAGTTTGAACCGGTACGCCTTGTTGAACGGGCGCGGGGCTCGCGCTTACTAAGTGAGCGCCGTCGGATTGGCAAAATTCATCTTGATCATCTGGATAAGTGCGGCCGCAACTAGGGCATCGTTTCATCTTTATCTCCGTTAACGCAAAAGTCACTGAGAAATTGAATGATTACTGAACACCCTGACATTAACATTCTTGCAATCCGAAGCGCAACAGCCGGTGCGAATCGGTTCCTATATTCTTATCTAAAGGAAGCTAAGGTGGAATAGCGGACGCAAGGTTCAGCTCTACTTAGCTAAGCCCAATCGTTGCCGCAATTCAATAAAACGCGGAGTTGAACGTAACTCATCAAACGCGGGCTCGACATTAGCGAAAGGTACCAGGAATTCATGTTTTGATTGTGCTTGTTCCAAATACTGAAGCGATCGATCCTGCTCTCCTGTCAGCGCAGCGAGGACGGAATACATATAATCGGAACTGGTCTCCGTATGCTGTTGCAGGGATCTGAGAAAGACTCGCAGACCCCCTCTCAGGCCTTCTGTTTCATAGAGAGTTGACCATTCAGGAGGTTGTTGGAGTTCGAAACCGCGCATCAGCGACAACTCGTGCCAGGCCTCTTTATCCAGGCCCTTCCTGGTATATAAAAACATCAGATATTTGTGGGCAGCACTGAAGGTGGGGTCCATCGACAGCACTTTGCGACATTGCTCTATGCCACGATCGTAATCATGTTCGAAATAGTAGAGCTGTCCAAGATCGGAATTAATGATCAGTGAATTCGGATCCAGTTCCAGAGCCTGCTGAAACTCAGCTTCGGCTTCCTTAAAACGACCTTGAATCTCGAAACATGTCGCGCGCCAGTGATGCGCGGTGGCGTATCCCGGGTTGAGCTCGATTGCGCGGCGAAATTCCTGGTCCGCGCCGTCCCAGTCCCAGTAACGAAACATTTTGATCAATCCGAGCGACGCGTGTGGCTCTCCCAGTGTGCCATCCAGCTCAATTGCCTTTTTTGCGGCAATCTCTGCTTGTGGCAGCAACTCGTCGCTCATTCCTGTCGCATCGGCTAATCCTGCGTATGCCAGCGCAAAATTCGGGTCGCGCGATATCGCCTGCATGAAGTATGGAATGCTGCGAGTGACGTTCTCCTCGCGAAGATTCCAGAAATAGCGGCCTTTAAGATACAGCTCGTAGGCGTCCGCGCTATGGGTGTAGCGTTTGGCAAGAATCGTTTTTTCCGCATCGCCAAACTCTTTGCCCAGTGCGCGGCTGACTTTGTCAGATACGGCGTCCTGAACCGCAAGAATGTCGGTAAAGTTCTCGTCGAACTGTTCCGCCCAGATTGGCGAGCCATCCTTAACGCTTATTAGCTGAACGGTGACTCGTAGCCGACCGTCAACTTTGTGTATGCTGCCGGATAATACCGAATCTACCTGGAGCTCGCGGCCGATTGCCGAGATGTCCCGCGAAGGTTGATTGTATTTCAAAACGGCGCTGGTAGGTCGAACTTTGATTTGGCGACTTTTACTCAGACGCGTAATTAGCGTGTCTGACAAACCTTCTCCTAAATAAGTGTCCGACGAATCCCCAAGAACGGTAAAAGGTAAAACGGCGATGGACTGAACAGTTGGATTGGACTTGGCGGCGGAATTTCGAGATATTAAAGTGTAAGCCCCTGCAACTATCACAGCAACCAATACAAGCAATAGACCTAATTTTCGCGAGATGAACTTTCCTTTGCTTACAGGGGGTAGCGCTATGTGTATAGGCGTTCTTTCTATGAAGCTTGGTTGGTAGTCGGAGGCCCGATCTTTTTCGGGTTCAATTGCTACGTAGTCGCTGGTTTGCCGTTCCACAACGGAATTTTCATCTTTGCCGACATAGGTTATTTCGGCGACAAACTGATAGCCTTTGCCTGGCACGGTTACGATGTAACTGTGATCGTCCTTTGGTTGGCCCAGGGCTTTTCGCAGCAGAAAGATATGCTGGGTCAGATTGCCTTCTTCCACAACAGTTTCAGGCCAAACGATCTGTAATAGATCGTCTTTGGTGACAATCTCACCCCTGCGTTGAACCAGCGCCAGCAACAGGTCGAAGGCTTTGGGTTTTAACGGAACGTTCTGTTCGCTGCACATCAAAAGACGTTTCGCGACATCCAGTCTGAACGGTCCAAATTCATACAGCGATGTAACTGCCTTGTCTGTCATGAATTTAACGTCGTTAACACACCATTAATAAAGATTGAGAAAAATTGAGCGCCAATAACAAGGACTTTAACCGGCCATGAACTTACGCTCGTCCCGTCTCGCTGGGGGGATTGACCGAAGACGGGCCGACTCACCGGACGAAGTTTACCACTGTTCCAGCGAAGACGGCAATTTGTAAGTTTTCCCGACCCCGTCATCGGAAGCTCTTCGACCAGTCCCCTGACCGATTAAAGGAGAAGTAAAGGCAAAATGAGAATCACTAACTTTCTGAAACAAGTTGTAATTTGGGTTGTTTGTTTTGGCTTGTTGAGTCCCGTTATGGTTTTGGCGCAAACGCGTAATCCGAACATCGCAATTCTCGGCAGTAGCGCTGACAAATTCGACCGGGCGATCAGTGACGTTAAATCAAAGATGAACGATACGGCGTTCCTTAATCAGATAAAGAGCGGTCAAATATCGGACGTCAAAATGGAGCAGATTCTGAACGCCCATCTGGAAGACCTGCAGCATGCATACGCAAAAATGCTTTACCGAACGTTAATGGACACCAGGTCACAAACATTTCTTCGAGCGGCAAAAGCGAAAGCCGACGGTAACCCAGCCAAATACATCGATTGGTTGGAGGCTAATCCTGAAAACCTGAAGAGCTTGCCGGGCTATTCCGACACTGTGGCTGCGCTGAGATCGGCAAATCAAGCCAACAAGGAAGAAGCAAAAGTTCTAGGACAGTTCAGTCAGAAGTTGAAGAACCACATCAGGTCATCGAACGAGTCATACGGACAGCGACCGCAGTTCGTGAGGGTAAGTTATAAGGAATCTGCGTTCGAAGAAACTTCATCGAACACCAAATTACTTTCAGAAAACGAACCGCCTTCGATGTATTTCCAGGATCCTCTGACGGTGGCTCTGATAGCGCTGTTGGTTGCATATCTGGGTGTTGAGGCCAAACGGCTGGCGACTGGCGAAATCAAGTCCTGTTTCGCGCCGCACTTGCAAGATTACCGCAGTTGCATCCGGGCAGCGGGCTCTAATACCGCGAAGCGAGCGGAGTGCTTTGCCGAAGCTTACGCCTGGGCGGAGCTCTGCATCTTCCTTCCTTTCTAATCACGAGTTTACTGTGGGGCAGGGAATGCAGGCTGAAGATTTCGCAGTCCTCCTGCAGACCTGCCTCCACGGCGTCACGCCTGATTACATTGTCTTAGTAAATAGTATTAATGGCTCGGCACAATCTGGTTTATCGTTTCCAGCAAAGCATCGTAGTTAAGCGGTTTTTTTAATATCGCATTCGCGCCGACTTCCTGCGCCTTCTTAAGCGGACCGCTGTTGTTTGCGGAAATTGCGACGATGGGGATATCCGACAATTGTTTTGATCCGCGCACGAATTCGATTAACTCGACTCCGGTAACGTTCGGCATCATCAGATCAGTAATGATTGCGTCAGGTCTGAATTGATCCAGGACCATAACAGCCTGTGCTCCGTCATCAGCAGTAAGCACGTCGAAATCTGTGCACTCCAATATCAGGCGCATCAGATCAAGCATGTCCGGATTATCTTCGACAATTAAAAGTGAGCTCTTAGCCATAAAGCCACCTGAAAACAGACAACAAACGTTAGTCTTTTCTAAGCCTGGGGATAGCCGGCAAGGATGTTAAAGAATTGTAGCCAGGGAAAGCCTCTTTCCGGTTAAGCGCCATTATACACGTTTCTGGATTTGTAAATACAACTATTAAGAGTAATTATTGTATTAAAAACAAGCAATCTCTTGGATTCTTTTGTCAGCTATTTCGATTAACCATCTTACAGATCAAAATTGTCGCAAGTTCGAATAAAGTTAAAGTTCGACTTAGGCGATAAAATCACTGTCGTCGACCGATTCAGGAGCATACCGATGCTGAACATTGATATGGTCATCACTATGTTTAATCGTAAGATCCCTAAATGCGACTCTCTAAAAGAGGTTGCGATGGATGTGGTCGAGCTTCACATATCGAAACGGACGAAAGCGTTAGATCGCTTGCCAGAGTTGAAGAAGTTGCGCTATTTAGTGGCATCGGAAATCGGCGAGGAACATTTTCGACAGACCTGTTCGGCCACGCAGATAACTCATCTCAAAGCTGTTGTTCCCACAGTCAAATCACTTGATCCTTTACGCAATCTTAAGAATCTCAGGGCGCTTTCACTTTTTCAGAATGCGAGAATCGAATCGCTGGACGGAATTGAGGAACTGCAAAATCTTGAATATTTGTCGATGGGTTTCTTTAATACTCAATTTGCGCTTAATCCTCTAAGTCGCTGCATACAGCTTAGGTATCTTTGGATGTCCAGCACAATTATGGGAAGGCAGTATGTTGATTCACTCGGACCACTGTCGCCGCTGACAAAACTAGAGCGACTGATATTGTCTGGAACACGAGTTCGTGACCGCAAACTGACGCCGTTGCACGGCCTAAAGAAACTAATCGAAATCAGGTTAACCGATTATTTTCCACCAGAAGAATTCACAGCGCTAGCTGTTGCGTTGCCAAACGCGAGAGGTGAGTGGCTGGATATTCATGTTGGTAGACGTCCTAATCCCTTAGCCGGTTTGAAAGCCGCGCGGAAGCAAAGACGCAACAAATTGTAAGTCCGGCTTTAGGGGCTTTTCTGTCTTTTTTCCGGAAGTTCAGTTCAGCTATACGACCTTCTTTTTCCACTTTCCTCTACTGAAAAGAACCGCGCTGATAAGCGCCAGGCTTGAGAAAGAGACAGCCATTGAGATGAAGACACCGCGCGGTCCAAGCTGGAATACCATAGCCAGAGCATAAGCGAGCGGTATTTCGAACAACCAGAAAACAAATATGTTAATTCTGGTCGGAGTCTGCGTGTCACCGGCACCATTGAATGATTGCGTCAGTACCATTCCATATGCATAAAAGAGGAAACCGCAAGCGACGATTCGCAGGCATTCTATTGCGTACCCGGCAACCGCCGGGTCGGATGTGAATAGACCTACAATTCGATCAGCAAGAACAACAAACGCAAGCCCTATCAGTCCAAGGAAACACATGTTGTAGAAGCAGGCTTTCCAGACTGCCTTTTCAGCTCGATCGGGTTTTCCTGCGCCAAGCGCTTGACCAACCATAGTGGCTGCTGCGTTGCTCATTCCCCAGGAGGGCAGCAGCGCGAACATAATTACTCTGATGCCGATCGTATATCCGGCCAGAGCGTCGCTGCCGAAACTGGAAATGATTCTGACCAAGCCGATCCAGCTGGCCATGCCTATAAATACCTGAAACGTTCCGGAAGCTGATAGTCGCAGGATTCGAACCATTAATGAGGTATCGAGCTGAAAATGCTGTCGAGTGACCCGAATGCGGCCGTTCTTGCTCAGCAGGCGTGAAAAGGCGAAAAGTGCTCCGGTACTGCGGCCGATAGTCGTCGCAATCGAAGCGCCCGTCACGCCAAGTCGCGGAAAAGGTCCAACACCGAATATAAGACACGGCCCCAGGCATATATTAATAATGTTGGAGAGCCACAAAACCCGCATGGCAATCGCAGCGTCACCCGCACCCCTGAAAATGGCGTTGATCAAGAACAGCATCAGGATCGCAGCGTTGCCGCCAAGCATGACTCTTGTGTAAGTCGATCCATTGGCAATAACGCTGGGCGAAGCACCCATCGCAGACAAGAGATTAGGCGCGGTCAATACTCCGGTGATGCCGATAATCACTGCCAGCATCAGTCCTAAAAGAATCGCCTGGACGCCGGTCCTGGATGCGCCATTGGGATTCTGTTCTCCAATACGCCGGGCGACCATTGCAGTTGCCCCGATGCCGAGCCCCATCGCCAGCGCATAGATCAACGTCAGCATCGACTCTGTCAGACCGACGGTGGCGATGGCGTCGGGGCCGAGCTTCGCGACGAAGAAAACATCGGTGACCGCGAACACGCTCTCCAGCACGGTTTCCAAAACCATTGGAATTGCCAGCAACATAATCGCGTGGCCTATCGGCACGGCGGTATAGTCGGCGTGCGAGCCGCGGAGAGATTCCTTAATTGCGGATAACAAGCTCGGCTGCCGGGCGGGCGCAACAGACACTGCCTGCTCTGTTCCATTAGAGTTAGACATAATCGTTTACCTTAAAAATATTCAGAGGACGACTAAAGTAAAGGACTAACGCAAATACGAAGCTGTCGGTGCTGAGATCACACAGATCGCGTGCGTGCTAGACCCAGAAAGCGAGATTGTTTAAGCGCGGATCTTCATATTGATGGGATTCTAACATGCGTTTTAATCATTAACAATCCAGAAATCGTGGCGTGAACTTTAGTCCGCGCAAATCATAAAACATCCACGGTTACGGGCAATCGGCCAAGCCTTTTAAAAACCCACGGATTACATTTAGCCTTGGTAAATAGTCGATTTGCGCGGACTAAAGTCCACGCTACGATTAAACTCGCTCCTTAGGTTCGTTAAGTGTTACATTTATCAAAACCTCATGGAGAACGGCCAATGGAAACTCTGCGTCAGGATGTATTTTACGCGTTCCGTATGCTTTTAAAGAGTCCGGCTTTCACGATTGTGGCTGTACTGTCACTGGCAATCGGCATCGGCGCCAACAGCGCGATTTTCAGTGTGACGAATGCGCTGCTGCTGCGGCCGCTTCCAATTAAAGATGCAGACCGGCTCGTAATCATGTGGAATCGGTCGCCAGGACTCAACGTTGCCCAGGACTGGCTTTCGCCGGGTGAATATCTTGATATTCGTTCGGATGCTCGTTGTTTCGAACAGGTGGCCGCTACGCTCGATGGCAGCTTCAATCTGACAGGTGAAGGATTGGCAGAGCATGTAGACGGCGCTCGCGTCACATCATCGATTTTTCCATTATTCGGAGCCACGCCCGCGCTTGGCCGGGTATTCCTTGCTGCGGACGATCAACCCGGCGCCCCGCCTTCGGTGATTCTCAGCAATGGTTTGTGGCAGCGTCGATTCGGCGGCGATGCTGGAGTGATTGGGAAGACACTGGTTCTGAACGGCAACAATTTTACCGTCGTCGGAGTAATGCCCGCTGATTTCACTTTTAATAAAGAGATAATGCCGACTGTGAACGGCATTAGAAGCGCAGAGATATTGCTGCCGCTGCCATTCGCCGAAAGTTCACGCACCGTACGCAGCCACGAAGACTTCAACATCTATGGCAAGCTGAAACCCGGAATTACTCCTGCGCAAGCCCAGGCGGAGATGAACACTTTGACTGCCAGAATGATGCAACAGTATCCCGCGAATTATCCGCCAAACAGCGGATTCACGATCAGCGTAGTGCCTATGCTGACCCAGGTAGTCGGCGATGTTCGTTTAACATTATGGATTTTATTCGGCGCTGTTGCGTTCGTCCTATTGATAGCATGCGCGAATGTCGCCAACCTGTTGTTATCGCGTGCCGCAGCAAGACAAAGAGAAATCGCCATTCGGACAGCCGTCGGCGCGGATAGGGCTCGGATAATAAAACAACTGCTGACTGAGAGTGTGCTGCTGGGATTAATGGGCGGAGCAGGTGGCTTATTGATCGCCTTTTTATCAATCAGAATTTTACAGGTTTTAGCGCCGGAAAACCTTCCACGACTCGGCGAGATAAGCGTCGATAGCAGAGTAATGGCGTTCACGTTTTTTGTTTCTCTGTTGGCAGGAACCCTGTTTGGACTGGTTCCATCGTTACGAGCTTCACGAGTCGATTTGAACGAAGTGTTGAAAGACGGAGCGCGAAATTCGAACAACGAAAGACTGGGTCACAGTCGTTTCAACGTTCGAGACCTGCTGGTTGTGTCCGAAGTCGCGCTTTCGTTGATCCTGCTGATCGGAGCAGGACTATTGATTCGCAGTTATTCGCGAATTCAAAACGCAAATCCGGGGTTCAATCCTCACAACTTGCTTTCAATGCGGCTGACCCTTCCGAGCTCGAAATACAAATCGCAGGATGCTATCAGGGCTTTCTACCGACAGACAATCGAAAAGGTCAAACAGATTCCCGGAGTCGAATCGGCTGCGATTACATACTCGCTGCCGATGAGTTCCGTAGCTCTCGCGTGGGAGCCGTTGACAATCGAAGGCTATGTTCCGCCCGCAGGGCAGAACGGCATAATCGCCAATACGCGAATCGTCAGTCCCGACTATTTTCGCGCTATGGGTATCCCCCTCGTGCAGGGAAGATTGTTCGATGACCACGACAAGAACGATTCATTAGCCGTTACAATTGTAAACGAAAACCTGGCGAATCGATTTTGGCCGCATGAAAATCCGATAGGCAAACGGTTGACCCACAGCGGCCGAGACCCCTTCGCAACAGTAGTAGGTGTTGTGCGCGATGCAAAGCAATATAGCGCCGAAGCTGAGCCGCCCATCACAGCCTTTTTCCCATATGAACAATACACGGCCGGCAGTATGTTTCTGCTGACGCGTACGTCATCCGATCCTGTTGTAATGACATCACCGATAGTGCGCGAGATTCATGCAGTCGATTCCGAACTACCGGTATTCGACGTCAGCAGTATGGATCAGCGGCTTTACAATTCATTATCGCGAAGGCGATTTTCAATGTTTCTGCTGACCGTTTTCGCGGCGGTGGCACTGGTGCTGGCTACAGTCGGAATTTACGGAGTCATTTCTTATTCGGTGAATCAGCGGACCCGCGAAATTGGAATACGAATGGCTTTGGGAGCTTATCAGTCAACAATTCTGCGATTAGTGATAAAGCAATCTTCGATTTTGATTGCTGTCGGAATTGCTATTGGTTTGCTCGGTTCACTGTTTCTGACTCGACTGATAACGAGCCAGCTGTTCGATGTCAGCGCAACAGATAAATATACGTTCATTGGCATATCAATGTTGCTGGCAGCGATAGGAATATTGGCGAGCTACATTCCGGCACGCCGCGCGTCAAGAGTCGATCCAATGGTGGCGTTAAGATACGAGTAACGATGCCTAGCATCATGGTATAATTGGTTATATGAGCAAAATCATCAGCCATGTTCCACAAGAGGCGTACACCGACAGTGAATCGAAGAAAGGAAGTGGAGAAGCTTTGCTGGACCAACTCAAGCAAGAGCATTATGACCCGCAGCTAAATCCCGACCAGGACGAGATCAGGAAAGCTTTGGAGGGGATGACGGGACTGTGGTCTGATATGTTCGATTCTGAGGAAGAGGCTGTCGAATATGTAAACGAGATCAGGAGAACAGGTGGCCGTCCTAGTTGATACGAATATCTTCGCTGCGATACTTAAGGGTAATTCGCAGGCCGCAAATGCAGTTTCAACGCTTCAACCGGTTATTAATACTGTCGTATGGGTCGAACTGATTCAAGGTTCCAAGAGCAAACTGGTTGTCGGGCAACTTAGGCAATACCTCTCAAAGATTCCTATAATCCATTTTGATTTGCAAATATCGTTCGAGACAATGCGATTGATTGAGGCTTATTCTGGCAGCAATGGACTGCTCCTCGGGGATGCCATCATAGCTGCAACCTGCCTAGTATACGGGATCCCTCTTTTAACTCTGAATGTAAAACATTTTAACTTTGTTCCCGGACTGGTACTTGCAGCAATGTAAGCCTCTCTGAATCAATGCTCCATCTGCGGGTATGATTTTAAGGTCCAAAGACGATGTTACGGAGGGCTATCATTATGCTAAGACCATTGAATCCTCTGACGGCTGTGCTGACATTTTTAATCGGAGTGGCTCTTGTATTTTGTTGTCGGCCCTTGATTCGGCAAAAAGACTACACTAAAGCGCATCGTGAAACTGAGACGAATGCTGTCTACTCCGCCGTGATAAACGATCTCTATATTAGAAGCGATGTCAAGCTACTCGTGATCCAGAAGGAAATCAGTTGCATGAGCGCGTTTCTGGGTGATCATCGGAGCGCGGTTGACGATCCACTCCGAAACAGGATTGTAGAATCATTTCCATCTCTTGATGCGTCGGCACTCGACGATTACCTTAAAGAAGAAAGCGAATGTTCGTCACTGGAGAATAAGCTTGATATCCCAGTAAACTATGTGCTGGTCTCGTCTAATGATTTTCATAAGACGTTGGGCATGGGTGATTGGAGCGGATTTTATGCCGTTATCCGGAATCTTCGGGTGAGATACTATTTTCGAACGTTGGATTCAATTTGGAAATGAACCAAGCTATTGTTTCAGTTGATAGGGGCTGTGGTATTGACTGGGGTGACGGGCGTTATGTTTTTCTGTTAAAAGAGAATGGCATCTGGAAAATCTCCTCAACAGATCTGTTGTGGGAGAGCTGATTAAATTTAGATAATCTCTCGAACAGGTCGCGATACTAGTGTTGCTCCCGGCGTTCGTCGTTCTGAGCAACCAGCCCGACATGCCAGACGTTCTCGCGACCAACTCAAGCTCTAAACATCGTTCGCCTGTTCCTTACGGCTTCCGCACCATAAGGTATGATCCAGGGTTCCCGTTTCCGTCGGTGAACGTAACCGCATAGCCAGCGTTCGGGAAACTGCCGATCGTGCCGTCAACCGCGTTAACGAATACATTCGTGCTGACAGGGTTATTTTCGTCACCGGATACGATGTTCACGCGGTAAAAAGCGGTGCCCCTTTCGTGAATCAGACTGCATTGAATCACTGCTCCCGGCTGTTGAGCAGATGCGATCTGAATGGCCTGTTCCATGGAGATTTTTGCGATCTGGGCCAGTTGTAGTTGGTACTTCGTCCGAGCTTTGATCTCTTCTTGCATATTGGCGCGCCTCTCCGCCAATTGCTCGGGAGTCAGACTGCGCTCCATCATTTCCTTTTCGCTCTGAACTTGTTCTTTTTCTGCTTTCTTTCGAGCCTCCTGCTCAGAGCCTTGTTGTGGTCTGCCGATGGCAAATGGCACTGCCAGCAAAAACAGCGCGAACGCAACGATCAGCGTTTTTGCGCGAGCGCTGCTGCTTAAACTACTTGTTGTCATAGCATCTCCTTTTCAAGATTATGGTCGAGCTATCGATATCTCAGCCGGATAAAAATGCCTTGAACCTTCGACAAAGATATCTACGTTGTGGTTATAGATCGTGGCCAGAGGTCGGTCATCAGTCATCGGTTGAGAATTCTGTCCCCAACTCTGATCACTGACCAACGGCCCCAATCCCTATTGCTTCGTGACAGACATTACCTGTCCATCAATCGCGCTTACCATTACACGGGTAACAACTGCTTCAGACCCTTTTGCAGAGATAATCTGAATCCTATAGACGACCGTATCGCGTTCCACGCCTAGTCCGCATTCGGTAACCGTTCCAGGCGCTTGACTGGTGGCGATTCGAACCGCTTGACTCATGGGGATCCTCGCCTGTCGAGCCATCTCAGCCTGTCGCCTCGATCTCATCTCCTGTTCGGAACGAATGCGAGATTCCATTTCTTCTGATGACATCCGATTACGCTCAAGGTTCTCGCGTTCTTCTTTAGCTCGCTGCGTGTCAGCTTCTTTAGTCCTCAGGCGCAGATCGCCCATATTTACAGGTTCATCGCCAAGGGGTTCGACTGGCGCAACAACGACGGTTGAATTCCTGAATCTCGCATTCGCCTCAAGGCTGCCACGGTTACTGGGTTGACGCGCCGGGAGTTCGGTCCTTCTTGCTGACGGCGCGGTCTCTGCAATTCCTCTTGTGACAGCGTCTTCACGGGGGCGAGTCAGTGTCTCCGCGGGTGTTTGTACGGACCGACTTGTCGTTATCGGCGCAATCTTCGCAGAGCTGACACCCACGCGAAACGCGAATGGCGCCGCTACGCACGGAATCGTCAGAAGAGCAAACCCGGCTAACAGCAAAAGATATCGCTTTCGAGATTTGCGGCCAGGTTGCTTTAACATGGTCGTAATGCGCTCTTCCAGGATATCCGCATCATTGATTCCAACCGTTAACGCTGACATCGACCGAGTGACAGGAACGGCCGAGCTGGCCAGTCTGACGAGCGAACGAGCATACACGCGCGGCTCCAATAATTTTTCTGTTACCAGTTCGTCGCATCCGAGTTCTCGGTTCTGATTTATTCGCCTTCTTATCAGTGTTGCCGCTGGATGAAATGAAAGTGGCAGACAAATTATTTCGCAAATCGCGTTAAAGAGATAATCACGTCTCGCCACGTGAACCAGTTCATGCCCCAGCGCCGACGTGAGCAATTCAGCGTCGATTTCCTCGCACAATTGATCCGGCAGGATAATAACTGGATTGACGGTTCCAACTGTCACCGGCACTGCTATGGATGTCGAGCGCAGAATTCTTATTCGCTTTATCCCAAGAAGATTCTGACATCTGCTCAATATCGCATCGACATGTTTATCCGATTCAGCCGGAAAAGCGCATCGGACGATAGAACGCGTCCGCAACCAGGCGTTAATCAACCGGAACGACCTATAGCCCAGAAAGAGGAGATAGAAGAGGACAACGACCATAGCGGCGGCTCGATTGATATTAAAATGAAAGGGAGAGGAAGCCTTGTTTGCAGTCGTCCAGGTCTGTCCAATGGCTTCAACCGGCGCGGTATTCATCCTTGTTACAGGAGTATTCGATGAAACGCTGCCACGCTCGTTTTCCGGCAAGGGATCAGAAAACGACGCGGTGTTTTGAAACCCGCTCACGCTGCTGACGACGAGATTCGACGCGCGAAAACAGATGGCAATCGACAGGACGCACGAGATCACCAGGGCAAGAACCCACAATATGTATTTCTGACGCGCTTTTGCTGAATGCAACAGTCGTGCGCAGACTGCGGCCGTACCCGCGATCAGCAGGGTCAGCCAGCATGCGTTAACCAGGAAGGTGAGAAGAATTTGCTCAATTCTTTCCATCTCAGTCCTCCTTATTTTGCGATTCCTTCAACAATTTATTTAAACGAGCCAGACGTTCCGGGGTCAGGTGCTTCGTTTCGACAAGGCTAATCACCAGGCTTTCGGCCGAGCCTCCGAATAGTCGATCCACGACGTCGCTAACCGTTTGACGCACGACCGTGCTCTTGTTGACGGCCGCGCGATAGAAATAGGCGCGGTCCTTCAGCGTTCGTTTAGCCTTGCCTTTTTTGTGAAGAATGTTGAGCATTGTTTGAACCGTCGTGTAGGCCAAATCGCGTTCCAGGCGTTCCTGCACGGTCTGAACGTTCGCGGGGCCGGTTTCCCACAGCACGTTCATAATTTCAAGCTCGAGGGGCGTCAGTTGATCTTTCTTTTGCTGAACCATCTTTGTTCTCCTAACGTTTTAGGACTTTAATGCAAAACCAGACGGCTGTCAACTAAATTTTTAGGACTTAAATGGGCGGTGATCGGGGATCGGTGATCAGTGAAGAAGCTCTTACATCATCTATGAGGCTTTATCACCGACCCCTGACCACTGACCCCCAATTTTCAGGCTTTCTTCTTTGCGGGTTTCTTTGTCTTCTTTTTCGGGACCTGCGTTACCGGATGAGCTTTTCTCCAGGCCGCAAAATCTTTCTCGGTTGCGTCGGCCATAATCTTGGAGGCTTCCCGTAACCACTCGGCCGGACGTTTGGCCAGGTCTTTTTGAATCGATTTGATAGCCGATCTGCTTCCTAAATGAACGTTAGCCGTTTCCCAACCCATCGCATAAAGCAGATCGGACTCCACTGGTATCTGGCGCAACTTGCCTAATTCAATTTTGATGCAATCAGGCGCGAGCCGTCGCGTTATCCATTTGTTTGCGACGCTGACACAAGGATCGATGCAACGAACTGCGGACGAGATGATTTTATTATAGAGGATGTCATCAGGTTTGCCGTCCGGATTTGCCCACAGCCATGCTGATGAGGCGAGGGCTTTTGATTCGCGGACTATCTCGCCGCCTGCATAATCAGCCAGGGCGACATAGCGGGGGCGACCAAGACTGCCTTTTCCTGCCGCCCGCCAGGCGAATTTGGTTACCACAGCGCCCGACGGCAACGAATGTTTTAAAGCCTTGAGCGCCACTGCCGGGACTTTCGATTTATCAACCGGGCTGACGCCTTCATCGAGCGCACGGCAAAAAGCGGCGGGGTCCTGCAAATTGTGAAGAGCTATCGCGCGCAGCCACTCATTCTTTTCCGCCAGCACAAACGGACTGCCACCGGCCTTTAAACAATCGGTATAGCCCTGCAAAATCTTATCGCAAGCTTGCTTCGGTTTCAGTCCTGCGTTGCTTCCTGCCGGCAGCGCCACTCGATACGACGTGACCAATCTGACAAGGTCTATCGTGTAAGGCATCGGGCAGGCTTCGTCAAAATCGTTTATGCCCCAGATCAATCTACCTTCGGAGTCGCGCCAGGTGCCAAAATTCTCGACGTGTAAATCGCCAACCGCCAGTACTCGTGGCGATGTCGCTAGCTCCGGACATAACTGCGGCCATATTTGCGACCACCGAAAGAATGTGGCGCGAAGAAATGACGCGCTGTCGCCAGCCATTTTCCGGTACTTTGCCTGCAGGTCTTTTTTGTTGAGTGGGATCTGTTTGCCCAGCCAAGACTCGTAACTACGATTTGCCTCGATAATGTTCATCGATCTCTCGAATCAAACAGAATGTCCTCGCAGCTTTGACGATCTGTATTGATTATGGCCACTCCGGTCCAAATGACAATAGATTTCGGAAAGTGCAACAGGCTGCCAGCCTGTTGCAGACACCCGGTACGCTAATCTCTACAATCGACAGGCCGGCAGCCTGTTGTACTTATTTGTAAACGCGATTGGTTAAGCGTGGGAACTTCGGGCCATCGTTTCGCTGACGAGCATTACCAGAGGCGCACTATCCTAATCTCGATCAGTAAACCATGGCCCTCTATGGCGTGAAGGGAACTTTAGGAGGTCGGAACAGATCAGCTATTGCGGGGGCAAACCGCAACCTCAGACACCACCAATGCGCCGCGCAAGCGGTTCTGTGTGGCACTCGCCCCGGCAGTCCGACCTCCGTACTTTACGACTTCGATGAACTGTCGCTCATCACCGTTTTTGAACTCAGCCGGTTAGTGGAGGCTCGGATGCCGAGGTTTCAAGTTAGGAAAAAATTTCTGATCAGGAAGTGGCAGGCTCTGTGAGAAGTTTATTCACCAGATCGTCGACCTCTTTCTCATGACCGACTTCGACAAACTTCGCCGCCAGACGCCCCTTTTGATCGATGACGAAAATTGTTGGTATCGCCGCGACTTCGCCCAATGGAGGCAGATCGACCAGCGACTGATATAAGAAGTTGGGTGCGGGAGAAGGAACAGCAATGGTGTAATTGATTTCAGAGTGCTTTTGAAGAAACGGGTTTACTTTCCCCCAACGCTCGTTATCGACGTCCAATCCAATTATCTCGACAGGCTTATCTTTATACCTATCTCGCAATGCAACGACTTTCGGGATGCTGTAGATGCACGGTCCGCACCAGGTAGCCCAAACGTCGACTACCACCACCTTGCCTTTCAGGTCAGCAATTGTCTGGTTGCTCTTTCCCGTATCAAATCCGAAACCGGTGACGGAAGGTCTGGATGCCGCAGTACTGTAGTTCGATTCTTTTTTTCCTGCTTTAATCAGCGGAACAATCTTTCCAAAGTAATAACCGGCAGCTCCAATAACCAGAACCACAACAATAATCACGACGCCCAAAACCGCTTTCACAGCGCGATTCGCCATAAACACTCCATGAGGGTTTCTATTAAGAATTCGAAGTTATAGCACGCCTGCAGAAAATCAGGGCGCCACTTGTTTAGGCCATGACCGAATTATACATCTCAATTAACGAGAAAGCTTTGACAAAGTTCACGGAACTTTTTTTGTTTGACACAGTTTATATGACTACATAATATATTGCTATGACACATATATCATCACCAATGCACGACCGCGAACTTAAGAAAGGAAGCGCCGAGCTGATGATCCTCTCTTTGTTAGAGGCTCGTCCTCGACACGGATACGAGATCAGCAAATTGATCGAAGCGCGATCCGACGGCGTTGTCAGTTTCAACATCGCTTCGCTCTACCCGTTGCTCTACCGCCTGGAAAAGCGAGGCTGGATACAGGGGCGATGGATAGAGAAAGCCGGACAGCGTCGCCGTCGCTATTACAAATTGACACCGGAAGGCAAGAAAGTGTTGGCAGCTCAAAAGAGCGGCTGGCGCGCTTTCGTTGAGGCAATAAACCGGATTACCGGAATGGAACATGCCTGATAAACCGGATTGGAAGAGAGAGATCAGCAAACGTCTGGCGGATCTGAATCTACCGCCAGAGCGCGAAATCGACATTGTCGATGAACTCTCTCTTCATATGGAAGATTGTTATCAGGAATTTCTTCATTCAGGTGCGACCGAAGAGGAAGCCGGTCGTAAAGCCTTTGAATGTTTCGATGACGATCTGTTGAAACGAAAACTACGGGATCACGAAAAACCAAGCGCCGCGGAACTCTATTATCCGTCAACGAACGGGAGAAACTTTATGGAAAGTCTGTGGTGGGATTTGCGTTATGGAATTCGCGTGCTGACGAAAAACCCGGGGTTCACCGCAGTAGCCGTTATCACGTTAACTCTGGCAATAGGCGCGACCAGTTCCATATTCAGCGTTGTAAACGCGGTATTGTTAAAGCAACTTCCGTTTAAGGATCCAGATCGATTGGTCCTGTTATGGGGCACGACCAGATCGGGCAAACAACGACAGCAGATTTCTTACACCGATCTGCAGGACTGGCGCAGTCAAAGCAAATCTTTTGAGGAAGTAGTCGCCTTTAGCGGAAACTATAGCCCTATTCTTTCCGGCAACGGTAAGCCAGAGCGGGTTCCGACGATGCAGGTTTCTGAGGGCTACTTTCAGCTTATGCAGACTCCGCCATTGCTAGGCAGATTCTTTCTGGCCGAAGATTTCAAAAATCGCGACGAACATCTCGCTGTTCTTAGTTATGAATTGTGGCAGAGCCGGTTTGGCAAAGACCCTGCGATAGTCGGCAAGGCAATTCAACTGGATGCCAACTCGTACGTCGTTTTAGGAGTTATGCCGGCGGACTTTCATTCACTGCCGACGTCCCTGGTACGACATCCTGCTCAGCTATACGTCCCCCTGCCAAACGAGACTGCCGAATACAATGATACACAGCGCTCATGGACCTGGCTTCGGAGCATTGCGCGCCTCAAATCAGGTTCGTCGATAGAGCAGGCCCAGGCGGAGCTTGATGCCATTGCGGCAGAACAGGAACGAAGATACCCGGATACAAATGCCGGTCGTGGCGTTCGAGTTGTGGCACTGAAAACGGATTTCGTTAAAGATATCAAGACTACACTCGTGGTCCTTCAGAGCGTTGTGTTTCTTGTCGTTTTGATCGCGTGCGTAAATCTCGCAAATCTCCTTCTCGCCAGGCTCAACTCACGAAGCAAAGAATTCGCGATCCGAATGTCGCTTGGCGCAAGTCGCTCTCGATTCGCTCGGCAAATGTTAACTGAAGGACTATTGCTGTCCTTCGGCGGAGGCGTTTTTGGATTGTTGCTGACAGTATGGGGTATCGCCGTGCTGGAAAATGTGGGCGCGAAAGTATTGCCAGAACTTTCGGACATTCGTATCGACGTTCGAGTTCTGGCATTCACCGCGGGGCTATCGCTGGTAATCGGGCTTTTCTACGGAATCGCTTCCACAATGCGAGTGTCAACACAGAATCTGACTGCTCAGCTTAAAGAATCAGGACGCGCTGCGGGCTGGTTCGGTAGCCGAAAACGGATCAACAATCTTCTGGTGGTCGCCGAAATCGCGTTGTCTTTTGTTCTCCTGGTGGGTGCCGGTCTCTTGATAAGAAGTTTTTTGAATCTGCAACGCGTTAACCCTGGTTTTGATCCCCGCAACACACTGTCGGTGCAGGTGTCGTTGCCGGATGCAAAATATCCAGGCCAGCAAAGTCGGGCATCTTTCTTTAACAAGGTAATCGAACAAATTCAGCAGTTACCCGGAGTGCAATATGCCGGCGCCGTCAGTATTTTGCCGGAATCTGGAAATTTTGACCATGTGCCTGTCGAAGTGGTGGGCAGAACCTACAAACCAGGCGAGCGTCCTGTTCCGGACGCTTATCGTATTACTCCTGATTATTTTAAAGCGCTTTCAATTCCGCTGCTCAAAGGACGATTCTTCACAGACAAAGACGATGTGAATCACCCCACCGTTGCTTTGATAAATGAAACGATGGCCGCCCAGCTGTGGCCAGGAGAGGACCCAGTCGGCAAACGCATTTGGAGTGGTTTTGGAGGCACCACCCGAACGATTGTCGGCGTGGTTGGTGATGTATATCAATATGGTCTGGATTCAGAAAAGACCATGCAGCTGTATGTTCGCTATGCTGAAAACGCAACGGGAACCATGACGCTGGTCGTCCGCAGCGCAGTGGATCCTGTCGGTCTGACCTCCGCGATTCAATCAGAAGTCCTGTCAATTGACAAAGACCAACCTATATACAACGCGGAAACTATGGACCAGGTCTTGGCCGATTCATTTGCAGGAAGACGCTTTTCCATGGATCTGCTGATGGTGTTCGCCGCAACCGCACTGACTTTGGCGGTGATCGGAATCTACGGCGTTGTTTCATACAGCGTGTCCCAGAGGATTCGCGAATTCGGTATTCGATTGGCTTTGGGCGCGCAACGCCGGGATGTTCTTGGTCTCGTGATCAAACAGGGAACGATGTCGATCGTTGCGGGCGTTGCAGTCGGTTCGATCGCAGCGTACGGACTAACTCGCTTCATAAGAGAGCTATTGTTTGGCGTTGCTCCCGCGGATCCAGTGACGTTCGTTGCAATTCCGCTGGTGCTGTTCATAGCCGGTCTGTCGGCCTGCTATATACCGGCTCGCCGAGCAACTAAGGCAGACCCAATGATCGCGTTACGTTCTGAATAACTGAGCAATTTAGAAACTGTCGTTATATATGCCCAACTGGAAAGCAGAAATAAGGAAACGATTGGCGCCGTTGAATCTTTCGGCCACGAAAGAGGCCGACATTGTGGAAGAGTTATCTCAGCATCTTGATCAACAGTATGCAGAGTTGATTTTATCCGGCGCGGATACGACAGAATCGCTTCGAGCCGTGTTGACGAGCCTGGACCAAAATTCGTTTTTCACCGAACGTCTGCGCTGGATAGAAGAGCGAGTTTCATCAGAGCCGGTAGTTCTCGGAGCTAGAAGGAGCAATGTGATGGAAAGCTTTTGGCAGGATTTACGGTACGCAGCCAGAACCTTATTGAAGAGTCCGGGATTCGCTGCCATCGCAATCATTACCCTGGCGATGGGTATCGGAGCAAACACAGTCATCTTCAGCGCCGTCAATGCGCTGCTCATTCGCCCGCTTCCGCTGCCAAGTATGGAGCGTTTGTGTTTTCCAATAGCGTTGCGCGAGGGCTTCGATCCTGACCTGCAGGGACTCGTTGAATACGATACCTACAGGCAGCGTGCTCATTCTTTTGAAAACCTCGGGATTGCCATAGCTCGCTCTTTCAACTTGATCGGTCGCGGCGATCCGGAGCAGATAGAAGGCGCTGCAATCGATGTTAACTATTTTTCAACTCTGGGAGTCAGTCCAACCATAGGCAGGAATTTTTCCGCAGAAGAAGACAATCCCGCTGGAGCGTCGGTCGCGCTGATCAGTTACGGATTGTGGCAGCAAAAGTTTGGCGGTGATCCGCAAATCAGTGGCAAACCAATGGACCTGGACGGTAAGAGCTACCAGATCATCGGCGTGATGCCCCAGGGATACGATCTGCCTGACAAAGCGAAAATCTGGGTGCCGCTTCAGATCAATATTCAAAGCTTACCGATTGATCAACGGATGCCTCATACGTACGAAATTATTGCCCGCCTTCGACCGGGGGTCAGTATCCGACAAGCAGAAGGAGAGCTAAAAAGCATCGCAAGCCAGCTTGAAACCGAGTATCCGCAAAAGAGACGTGGCTATGGCGTAAGACTAATGAGTTTAAGGCAGGAATTGATTGGAGACTTTTACGGAAGAATCGAGAAATCCCTTTACGCGTTGCTTGGAGGAGTTGGTTTTCTGCTTTTGATCTGTTGTGTCAATGTCGCCAGTCTGTTGCTGGCTCGCGGCGTTGCCCGTGAACGTGAAATAGCGGTTCGTCGAGCTCTCGGAGCGGGATGGTCACAGATCGCACGTCAGCTCCTGACGGAAAGCATGCTTCTGGCAACCTTGGGCGGACTATCCGGTCTTGCGCTTGCCTACTTCGCCTTGCCTCTTTTGAAATCACTAAGTCCGCTTCAGACTACAGCGCTGTCAGGATATGTCAGCAATATTCCGCTCGATTCACGAGTCGCCATATTTACACTGCTCATCACGCTCCTCACTGGTTTTCTCTTCGGACTGATTCCGGCCTGGAAGATGTCACGCTCAAACGAGCTGATGCCCCTGATCAAACAGGGCGATCAAAGGTCGGTTGGCTCAGCTTCGGCGAAACGGCTGCTGGGAGCTCTGGTCGCGGCCGAAATGGCCGTAGCAATCGCGTTGTTAGCAGGAGGATCGCTGATGTTTCAGAGCTTTCAGCGGCTTCAACGAGTCGATCTGGGATTTCGACCAGACAAGCTGCTGACAATGGAAATGGCGCTTTCGCGGTCGAAGTACCCGCAGCCTGCCCAGAAAGTAGCGTTCGTAAAACAGGTACTTGACCGCCTCAAAACACTTCCAGAAATTGTCTCGGCCGGAATAGCAAACGAGACTCCGCTCAATTTTCGCGGTGGTGATTCCGCGTTTAGCGTTGAAGGATACCCGCCTGCAAATCTAAGTAACCAGCCAGCAACTTCGCATCGGATGGTGACGGCCGATTATCTGAAAACTCTTGGTGTAACACTGATTTCAGGACGGCTGCTGGATGAGCACGACACGGCGGACAGTCAGCCGGTTGTGGTTATCAGCGAAGAATTCGCCCGTCAAGGGTGGCCGTCCGGCGTCGATCCCGTGGGAAAAAGAGTTAAGCGCGGCAGGCTGGAAGATACAAATTATCCCTGGATGACAGTCGTGGGCGTCGTCAGGAATGTCAAAGAGGATCGGTTCAATTTCAGAATCAATCGACCAGTCTGGTATCTGCCTTACCAACAGCAGAACTACCCTTTTAACATTAGCGTTTTGATAGAGGCCAACGGCGATCCCACAACTCTTGCGGGTGCAATTCAGAATGCGATTCATTCGGTCGATCCCGATCAATCTGTGTCAAACATCGAGACGATGAAATCCGTTGTCACCAAAGTCTCTGCGACCGAGCGATTCAGCGCGGTTCTTATGGCGTCGCTGGCGGTATTGGGTCTGGCACTCGCTGCCGTCGGACTATACGGAATGATTGCCTACACCGTCAGCCAGCGAAAAGGTGAAATGGGTTTGCGAATTGCTCTCGGTGCAACTGGAGGTAACGTGCTTTGGCTGGTGATCAGTCAAGGCATGAAGCCTGTTGTTATTGGAACAGCAATCGGGCTCGTTTGCTCGGCTGCTCTATCCGCCGCCTTGAATAGCGCCTTTTCCTCAACAAGTGGCTCTGAACTGTTATTTGGTGTGAGCCTTTTTGATGTGAAGACTTACATCGGAGTTTGTGTCTTTCTGGCGGTGGTTGCGCTGTTCGCGATTTTCATACCCGCCCAGCGAGCTGCCAAAGTTGATCCCATAATTGCCCTCAGGTCAGAGTGACGAAGGCGGAGAAAGAAGTACATGCCTGATTGGAAGAAAGAGATAAGAGAGCAGCTTGCCAGTCTGCAGTTATCTGCGGAGCGAGAGGCTGAAATTGCGGAAGAGCTGTCGCAGCATCTTGAAGATCGTTTTCACGAACAGACAACCGCTGGCAAATCTGATGCTGAAGCTTATCGAATCGCCAGCCAGGACTTGAACGGTGAATTTTTGAATCAACAAATCCATCGGATCGAACGCCAACGCTTTCCGGAGCCAGTGGTCTTTACTTCCAGGAGAACGAAAATAATGGGCGATCTGCTGCAGGATCTACGTTACGCATTCAGAATGATGCGAGAGCATGCAGGCTTTACCGCTGTAGCGCTTCTGACGCTGGCGTTGGCAATTGGAGCAACGACAGCGATTTTCAGCGTAGTCGATGCGGTACTGCTGAAACCATTGCCCTATCCAAATCCCGACAGATTAATGACGTTTTGGCAGATCGACCCATCGCGTGGGGCGCAAAAAGTCGATTTTGCTCACGGCCTTTTTGCTTATGATCGAGATCGCAATCACTCCTTTGAAAAGCTGGCAGCTTATGAGACCGACAGCATGACATTGACGGGAGTCGGGGAGCCCGAAAGACTGAAGGAAGCCGATGTGACATTCGATTTTTTTAATGTCCTGGGCATCCAACCTGTTTACGGTCGCGCGTTTCTGCCAGATGAAGACGCACCGAATACTAATCCCAGATATCACAACAACAATAATGTTGTGATCATCAGTTATGACGTGTGGCAAAGACGATTCAACGGTGATCCATCCATCCTGGGCAAGCCAGTCCATCTGGATAACAATCCAATAACAGTGGTGGGCGTTATGCCGCCTGGTTTTGATTTTCCTCAAAAGACGCAATTATGGATGCCGGTTGGGCTGGATCCTCAATGGAACACCTTCTGGAATCTGACGCCAATAGGACGACTGAAACCCGGCATAAAAATCGAAGACGCATCACGTGAGATTTCGGACCTGAGCGCCACATTCAAACGCGATCACAAGATGCAGTCCAATCCGGGTTCTGCGATTCTGATGATGCC
The DNA here is from genome assembly GCA_035652355.1 of Blastocatellia bacterium. Taxonomy (GTDB): domain Bacteria; phylum Acidobacteriota; class Blastocatellia; order DASRDY01; family DASRDY01; genus DASRDY01. The sequence goes on along the minus strand of DASRDY010000263.1, from coordinate 12,903 downwards.
GTTACTGCAGAGTATCGTGGGTGATGTGCAGACTCCTCTGTTGGTTCTGATGAGCGCTGTTGCGCTTGTGCTTTTGATTGCCAGTGCCAACATTGCGAATCTTATGCTGGCCAGAGCAACGGCTCGCAATCGCGAAATGGCTGTGCGGAGCTGTCTCGGGGCGAGCTCACGACGAATCATCAGGCAATTGCTGACAGAAAGTTCTTTGCTGGCTGGATTGGGAACTGCTGGTGGGCTGTTTCTCGCCTTTGTTGGCCTTCAGATACTTAAATCATTGTCTATAGCTCAAGTGCCAAGAATAAACGAAGCCTCCATTAATCCTTCAGTGCTCGTTTTTGCCATAGTTGTTGCGCTGCTCACCGGGTTGCTGTTCGGATTAGCGCCGGCTCTGCGAAGCGCGCGAGTGAATCTGCAGGACGCAATAAAGGAAGGCTCGAGAGGCTCGTCATCAGGTTCGGCGCGACGAATCAACAACCTCTTCGTAATTGCGCAATTTTCTCTTTCATTGATCCTGTTAATCGGCGCGGGGCTTTTGTTGCAAAGCTTTAAGAATCTCCTTTCGGTCAACCCCGGATTCAACGCGGAAAACGTGCTGGTGGGTCGTCTCGATCTTCCTAAAAGCCGATACACGGATAAGACTCAGGTACGCGGTTTTTATCAACAGTTGCAGCAAGAGCTGCAGAGCTTGCCGGGTGCGACAAAAACAGGACTGGTGTCGCAAGTTCCTTTGAACAACGCAGGTGATGGACATCAACTGTACGTTGAAGGCCAGGCAGGTGGACCAAACGATCCTGTTACTGTCGTATTCGTTCGCAGCGCAACCCCGGGTTATATCGAAGCGATGGGCATTCCATTATTGAAAGGCAGAACGATCCTGCCTACCGATACAGAAACCTCACAGTTTGTGACAATCATTGATGAAACTATGGCCAAAAAATATTGGCCCGACGAAGACCCGATTGGAAAACGGGTTCGAACCGGCGCTGACGATCCATGGTTGACAATTGTTGGTGTCGTTCCCAGCGTAAAGAAGGCGAGCCTGGATGAATCATCAAAACTCTACTTGTACCAGCCGTTAACTCAGCGGCCGAATAATGCGATGTATGCTGTGATCAGAACGGAACGGGATCCGGAAGCGATGATTTCAGCCTTGCGCAGTCAAGTTAATGCTCTTGATCCCGAGGTCCCTCTTTTTGACATACACACAATGGAACAGGCGGTCGCGGGAACAGTCAGCACAAAGAAACTGACGAATGTTTTGCTGACTGCGTTTGCCGTTACAGCGTTGTTACTGGCATCGCTTGGAATTTACGGCGTTATGTCGCTCAATGTCGGCAGTCGAATTAACGAGTTCGGAATCCGCATGGCATTAGGCGCTCAACCGGGGGATGTTCTTACTTCTGTGTTAGGTCAGGGAATGGCGCTGGCGGCCGCAGGAGTTGTGATAGGCATAGGCGGCGCTTTTCTCCTCACGCGATTTATTGAAAATCTGTTATTCCACGTTAAGACCTATGACCCGCTTATTTACGCGGGAGTCGCGCTGATTTTGAGTTTGACAGCGGCTGTGGCCTGTTACATCCCGGCGCGAAGAGCGACAAAAGTCGATCCCATGACCGCACTGCGTTACGAATAGGGAAATCGATCCACTTAGTTGTTCGGTTCTCGTTGGTTTGGAGGAATTGATCATGCCTGATTGGAAAAGCGTTATCGAAAATCATCTCGAGGGTGTGAATCTTTCCGCGACCAGAGAGGCAGAGATTATCGAGGAGCTGTCGCAGCATCTTGAAGATCGGTATCAGGAGTTGCTTGTAGCCGGGATGGAATCGCAGAGGGCCTACGACGCCGCTGTAGACGAGATCAACGCGCGACTGCCAGAAGAAATGCGCCGTGTTGAAAGCCGGGTAAATATCGAACCGGTAGTTTTCGGAGCAAGGAGAAGAAATATGCTGGAAGCAATATGGCAGGACTTGAAGTTCGGATTCAGGATGTTAATTAAGAGTCCCGGTTTTACTGCCGTCTGCTTGGTCTCGCTTGCTCTTGGCATAGGAGCGAATACCGCAATCTTTCAATTGATCGATGCCGTTCGTATGTCGGCGCTTCCAGTAAGGAATGCCAATGAGCTCGCAGTCATTCACCTGAAAGCTGAAAAAGGACGGAGAGGCAGCGTCAACACGAGCTATCCAGCGGTCACCAATCCAATTTGGCAACAAATCCGAGATCGTCAGCAATCGTTTTCAGGAATTTTCGCATGGGCTTCAGAAGATTTCGATGTATCTCCGGGCGGAGAATCGCGTTTTGTAACTGGCAATTGGGTCAGCGGCGATTACTTTAATGTGCTGGATGTGACACCCGCAATCGGTCGCGTGTTCAACAAATCAGATGATCAATCTGGCTGTACGTCTCCGGGCGCCGTTATCAGCTATTCATTCTGGCAGCACGAATATGGTGGCGATCCGTCGATAATCGGAAAGAAGATTTCAATCGCGCAAAATCCTGTCAGCATAATTGGCGTAACCCGGAAAGGTTTTTTCGGGCTCGAAGTCGGACAATCTTATGATGTGGCTGTGCCAATCTGCTGGCAACCCGTAGTGCATCCCGATGACAATGTTCTGAACTCCGGCACATTCTGGTGGCTCACAATTGTTGGGCGACTGAGGCCAGGAGTATCTTTAAGCAGAGCCTCATCGGAATTAATCACACTCTCTCCTGCCATTTTTGAAGCTACGCTCAGTCCCGATTATCCCAAGGTGAATGTTAATGATTATCTTAATTTCAAGCTTACTGCTGAACCTGCGGTTAACGGGCTGTCCTCGCTGAGAGAGCAATTCACAAATCCGCTGTGGTTTCTTCTGACAATTGCCGGACTGGTTTTACTGATTGCGTGCGCGAACCTGGCCAATTTAATGCTGGCGCGAGCCAGTTCCCGAAAGCAGGAAATAGCAATCAGATTGGCGCTCGGAGCCTCGCGCGCGCGTTTGATGAACCAGTTGTTGATGGAAAGTCTGCTGCTTTCCGTAGTCGGAGCTATTCTTGGGATATTCCTTGCGCAATTCTTAAGTCAGTTTCTGGTGAACTTCATTCAGGCCAAAGTTGTTTTGGCAATCGACTGGCGTGTCCTTGGATTCACGATCGGCGCAGCAATTCTGACGTGCGTGTTATTTGGACTCGTTCCGGCTATTCGCGCCACGGGTATCAATATCAGCGAGATCATCAAGGCGGGCAGTCGCACAATGACTTCAAGCCGCGAGAGCTCTGGTCTGCGCCGAATTCTCGTGATTTCGCAAGTAGCGTTGTCGTTAGTATTGCTGATAGGCGCGCTGATGTTCACTCGAACCTTGCGGAACCTTTTGACTGTCGATACCGGCTTCAGACAAGACGGCATTCTTGTGGCAACCGTCGATCTGTCCAAACTCAATGTGCCCGTGGAGCGCCGTCGATCCCTTAAACGGGAGATGTTGGAAAAGGTTCGCTCGATTCCAGTCATCGATTCCGCCACAGAGGCGACAACAATCCCGGTGAGCGGGAACAGCGCGGGCAATGTATTTTGGATGGACGGGACCGAAAGATCGGATAAAGATTCATTAGTCGCAGCAGTCGGCACTGATTACTTTAAAACGATGGATACCCCGATGCTGGCTGGAAGGGATTTTAGCGATCACGACACGTTGGACTCCACGAAGGTCGCGATAGTAAACGAGGCCTTCGCAAAAACGTATGCTAACGGTGAAAATCCGGTCGGCAGGAAAATCTGGAGAGAAGCAACGCCGCGCGATCCGGAAGCTGCTTATGAAATTGTTGGACTGGTAAGGAATACCAAATACCTGGATCTCCGAGGGGATTTTGATCCGATTGTTTTCCTGCCGAATTCACAGAATCCCCGATCAGGACCTGCTGATCAATTTGTAATTCATTCGAAAGCTCCGTTAACCGACGTGACTGCGGCTTTCAAAAGCACGATGGCGGCGGTTAGTCCTAACATCGGCATCAATTTTCAGGTGTTCAAAAAGATCATCGACGATTCGGTGCAACAAGAGCAGTTGATGGCTACTCTGTCGGGATTTTTTGGCGGTCTTGCGGTGTTGCTGGCAGTAGTAGGGCTGTACGGAGTGATGTCGTACATCGTTGCGCAACGCGCTCATGATATGGGCATACGTGTGGCACTCGGCGCCAGCCGCGCGCAAATCGTAAGAATGGTCCTCGGCGAATCCGCGGTTCTGGTTCTGATCGGTCTTGCGATCGGCGGAGCAATGGCGGCTTATACAGCAACTACGGCCAGATCGATGCTGTTCGGATTGACGCCAAACGATCCGACTACATTTACAACTGCAATGGCATTTCTGGCCGGTGTGGCGATTATCGCCAGTTATTTTCCTGCGCGTCGCGCTGCGAGCGTCGATCCAATGGTCGCCTTGCGGAACGAATAAGCATCCTTGTTTTTAGAGCGGAGACCAGCTAATGCCCGAATGGCGACAAGAGATTAGAAAGCGCATCGGCGAAATCAGGCTTTCCGCAACGCGGGAAACAGAGATAGTTGAAGAGCTGTCTCAGCACCTTGAGCAACGCTATGAAGAGTTGAGGCTGAAGGGCGCAACTGACGATGAGGCTCAAGCTGCCGCCATATCCGAGCTGCTTAACAGCGATTTTCTGGCAAGCGAAATTGCCAGGGTCGAACGCAGGGTGAATTTAGAACCGACAGTCTTTGGAATACGAAGGGGAAACATCATGACGGGTCTGTTAAAGGATATAAGTTTCAGCTTTAGAACGATGGCAAAGAAACCCGGTTTTGCTGTTATTGCCATCATCGTTCTTGCTCTTGGAATCGGAGGAAACACTGCGATATTTACGATAGTCAACGCCGTACTGCTGCAGCCGCCGCCGTATAAAAATCCTGACCGGATTGTTATGGTGTTCGAGACAGAACCCGAATTGCCAAAGGCTCCTATTACCGGTCCGAATTATCTGGATTGGAAAGATTCGAATAATGTCTTCGAAGCGACAGGGGTTGGAACAGCGGGCAATGCAAACCTGACTGGAGCCGGTGAACCCGCACGGCTGGAAGATGAGGCTGTTTCAGCCGGCTTCCTGGAAGTGTTAGGCGTAGCGCCACAGCTTGGTCGTGTTTTCACCGCCGAGGAAGACTCGCCTGGCAAAAGCGATGTTGCGCTTTTGAGCAATAAATTATGGCGCGAGAAATTTGGCTCCGATCCGAACATCATTGGCAAGCAAATCATACTTGACGGACAGTCCACCGTGGTCGTTGGAGTAATGCCCGCGAGCTTCGTTTTCCCACCGATATGGGGGCTCAATCCCGATATCATTCAACCACTGGCTTTGGTCAGAAACGATGCCACGCGCGGCACTCACTGGCTTTTCAGCGTTGCGCGTCTCAAGCCAGGCGTTTCGCTGCAGCAGGCGCAAACCGAGATGAGCGGCATTGCAGCAAGGCTGCAGAAGGAATTTCCGGTTTCGAATGCTGAAATTGGCTCAAAGGTTATTTCAATCCAGGAGCAGGCCACAGGAGTCGCCCGCCCTTCCATACTGATTCTTTTCTTCGCTGTAGGTTTCGTTCTTCTGATTGCCTGCGCGAATGTTGCAAACCTGCTGCTTACCCGAACCGTCAGCCGCCAGAAAGAGATTGCGATTCGCGTTTCGCTTGGCGCCAGCAGATTCAGAATCGTTCGGCAGTTGCTTACCGAAAGTCTGATCCTGTCGTTGATTGGTGGCTCTGCAGGAATACTCCTGGCCTTCTGGGCTAAGAAGTGGTTATTTGTGCTGAGCCCTCCCTCATATCTGCCCCGCACCACTGAGATTAACCTTGATGGCCGCGTGCTGGGATTCACAATATTAGTTTCGATAATTACCGGGATGCTTTTCGGCCTTGTACCAGCCATACAGGCCGCGAGAACCGATTTAAACGGAACGCTGAAAGAAGGGTCGGGATCGATCGGAGGCAACGCCAAGACGAAGTTCCTTCGAAACAGTTTGGTGGTGGTCGAGGTCGCTCTCAGCCTGGTTCTGTTGATCGGCTCAGGATTGATGATTCGCAGCCTTCGGCGTTTATTAGATGTAAGCCCGGGATTCAATCCAACCAACGTCCTGACTGCGCGAATCGATCTGCCATCTCCGAAGTATCAAAAACCTGAGGATCGTGAAGCCTTCTTTAAAGGGGCCGTCGAAAAAATCCGGTCATTGCCTGCTGTCGAGAACGCAGCATTTGTAAGTCAGCTCCCGCTGAACGGTGGTTCTAATGGACCGATTCAGGTTGAGGGTCACCCGCAAGCTCCGGGTTTTGGGGGACCCCTTGTTCAGACGACGGGAATAACACCTGACTATTTTCGTTTGATGGATGTACCGCTGCTAAAAGGTCGAATCTTTGACGGTACTGAAATGTCGAATACAACCAACCTTGCGGTAGTTAATCAAACGCTCGTCCATCAATTTTTTGCTAACGAGGACCCAATTGGAAAACGGATATCGATCGGTCAGGCCAATCCAAATAGTCCCCCCGTCTGGCGAGAGATAATTGGTGTCGTCGGCGATGTCCACCAATGGGCATTGAACCAACCACCGATTCCTGAAATCTATATGCCGTATCCACAGTGGAGCCGATCTTCGATGCAACTGGTTGTTAAGGGCTCAATCGATCCGGCCTCACTGACAAAAAGCGTTGCCGCCAAGATTCACGAGCTGGACAAGAATCTTCCTCTCTATCGCCCTACTCGGATGGAAACAGTTGTTTCGCGCTCGACGTCTGCACAACGTTTTGATGCGATGCTAATGGGTATATTTGGTGGATTAGCTCTTGTGCTGGCCGCGGTAGGTATCTATGGAGTGATGTCATACACCGTAGCTCAACAAGTTCGTGAGATCGGAATCCGGATGGCGCTTGGTGCACAGCGCAGCCAGATATTAAAGCTGGTGGTTGGCCACGGAATGCTTCTGACAATAATTGGCGTACTGATAGGCCTGGTTGGAGCCTATTCTCTTACCAACCTGATGGCGAGCCTTCTGTTTTCGGTAAAAGCGACAGACGTCGCCACCTTTACAGCAGTACCGATAATCCTTTCTGTCGTAGCCCTGGTCGCTTGCTACTTGCCTGCCAGGAAGGCGATGCGTGTTGATCCCATGCAGGCTCTGAGATCGGAGTAACGGGTACCGCGCAACGAAAGGATTTGCGTATGCCAGAATGGAAAGACGAAATTAGGAAATGTCTTGGTGCTGCGAATCCTCTTTCAGAAGAGGCTATCGAAGAATTGTCTCAGCACCTTGAAGATCGATACCAGGATCTGCTCGCGCGCGGGCACGCCCAGCAGACTGCATATCAGTTGGTTTTGGACGAGCTTCGCGAAGGCAAGTTTCTAGCTACGGGAAGTCAGCAAATTCGGCATCTCCGCAAAAGTCGGTTAGAGGATTACCGGACAAATCGAGTTAATCCCATTGCCGATTTATTGCACGATTTACGATATGGTCTTCGCGCGCTCGGGAAAACGCCATCCTTTACCATCGTAGCAATTCTCACATTGGCGATAGGCATAGGAGCAAACACGATTGTCTTCAGCCTGATCAATCCCTTGTTAATTCATCCGTTGCCATATAAGAACTCTGACCGTCTGGTTGTGGCGCTGATGAAAAACACCACCAAGGGTTATGACGGCTATTCGGTCTCTCCCGCTGACTTCAATGATTGGTTGAAACAGTCCAAATCGTTTGAAAATCTGGCTGGCGAACGATGGGGATTCGGCGGCCGATTTCTTGTCACTGGAAGCGGAATCAGCCCTCAGGATGCCTATGGCGGAGCCGTTTCCAGCCAGTTCTTCCCGATGCTCGGCGTAAGGATGGCCCTTGGCCGCTCTATCCTTCCCGAAGATGAAGTAAATCAGAACGTAGTTATTCTCTCATACGACTTCTGGCAGAACAGTTTCAATGGCGATAAGAACGTAATTGGAAAAGCCATCAACGTTACTGGCTTTCGCCGAGAAATAATCGGTGTCCTGCCAAAGGAATTCCAGTTCCGACGGCCAATGGATATTTGGTTCGCGCTGCCCGCAATAAGTACCCCCGGATACGACGACCGCGAATCTCGTGTTCTTCAAGTTTTCGGACTTCTTAAACCGGGCGTTACGCTTCAACAAGCACAAGCAGAGATGGACACGATTTCGCAGAGGCTTGCTGTCGCTTATCCGCAAACGGAAAAGGGATGGGGTGTCAGCCTCTCGTATTTGCAGCAGTATTACCTCGAACAGCGGAACGCCCGAGAGATGCTGATCCTGATATTCGGAATCGTGGGTCTGGTACTTCTGATTTGCTGCGCGAATATCGCAAATCTGATGCTGGCGCGAACCACTACGCGACGGAAAGAGATCGCAATCCGCACGGCGCTCGGGGCAAGTCGCGGCAGACTAATTCGCCAGATGATCGCGGAAAGTTTGGTTTTGTCTGTTCTAGGTGGATGCTTCGGACTGGTGGCCGCATACGCAGGATTGCCAGCAATAAAAGCTGTTTTACCACAACTACCGGCGTTTCGTTCCGATTCGATTAATGTCGATTCACAAGTATTGGGATTCACGCTCTTACTATCATTACTTTCGGGTCTCGTTTTCGGAATTATCCCTGCTTGGCAGCATTCAATGATCGATCTGCATTCCGGACTCAAAGACGGAGGCAAATACTCAGCCGGACAGAGCCACGGCGGTCGGACACCCAATTTCCTGATAATTCTCGAATTCGCGATCGCAGTGGTTGTCGTGATTGGAGCAGGTCTGGTAGTTCGCTCCCTGATCAATCTGCAACAGACAGACTCAGGTTTAAATACCGATCATCTGCTGATGATGAATCTCGAAATGACACCGGATAAATATCCGAACGAGGACACAATCCTGAGATTCTATGACCGCATTTCTGAGCGCGTGAAATCGATGCCGGGCGTTGTCTCCACAGCAATGAACAGCACGATGCCACTTGCCAGAGCCTGGGGAAGCACAGCGGTATATCCGCAAGGGTCAGAACCAACGGCACTCGGTGATCTGCCCGATGCAAGATTCAGCCACGTGACTGCTGATTATTTCGCGACCAGCGGCACAAAATTCATCGCCGGAAGAACATTTACTCAACAAGAGGTTGATCAAAATCAACGGGTGATAGTTATCAACCAGAAACTGGCTGAGCGATTTTGGCCGGGACAGGACCCTCTCGGGAAGCTCATACACACTGACCAGAACGGCCCAGCAACGTGGGATAAAGTTGTCGGCGTAGTCGGCAACGTCAAATATGGAGGATTAGATAAGGTTCCCGGTTATGAACTCTACTATCCACGAGATCGCGGAGGCTGGGAAGGCAGAACCTTCTTAATACGAACTTCAGTTGATCCTATGAGTCTTGCCAGTGCAATCCAGCGTGAAATCAGATCGATAGATCCGGATCAGCCACTCTCTGAATTAAAAACAGGTGACATGCTGCTGGCAAACTCACTTTCGTCTCAAAGGTTTTCTGAAATTTTGCTCGCGCTGTTTGGTGGAATCGCGTTGTTGCTTGCTGCGGTCGGAATCTATGGAGTTATGTCTTACTCGGTCTCTCAGCGCACGCACGAGATGGGTATCAGGATGGCGATTGGAGCTCAGGGCGGCGACATCCTGAAACTGATAACCGGTCAAGGCATGCGTTTGACAATGCTCGGAGTTGGAGCAGGATTGATACTTGCTTTTGTATTAACGCGATTGATGTCCAGCATGCTCTTTGGAGTTTCCGCCACAGACCCAATCACGTTTGCTGGCGCAACAGTCATACTCGCGTTCGTGGCTTTCCTCTCGTGTTATGTACCGGCATACAGGGCAACGAAAGTCGATCCGATGATCGCATTGCGGTACGAATGAAGATAACGAATATAACAACGGCGGCGGGGATTTATTAATGCCTGATTGGAAACAAGAAGTCAGGAGACATCTTTCCGAGTTGAAGATCTCCTCCGCTCGCGAGCTCCCAATCATTGAAGAGCTGGCTCAACATCTTGAAGACCGCTATCGAGAATTGCTTTGCTCAGGCTCTACGGAAACGGATGCTGCTCAGTTTGTGCTCGCCGAACTGAGCGAAGACGAATCTCTCGCAAAGCGGATCGGCGCGGTTGAGCGCGCCCCATCTTTCGATCCAGTGCCTTTGGGCGCAAGGAGAATCAATATGATTGCTGATCTTTGGCAGGACGTTCGTTATGGTCTTCGTGTTTTGGCAAAGCATCCCGGCTTTACCGCGGTCGCAGTGATTACGCTGGCGCTTGGTATAGGCGCAAACACGGCGATATTCAGCCTGGTGAATGGGATTCTGCTCGGGCCGTTGCCGTATCGACAGCCGGAACAACTGGTGACAATGATCCAGCAGAATAAGACTCTGGGGCTTGATACCTGGGGCGTTTCGCAGGCGGATTTTGCTATTTATCGGGATCAGAGCCAGTCGTTCGAAAGCATCGCCGCCTTCACCCGTGGCGGCGCTAACCTGACCGGGGACGGTGAGCCCGAGCGCATTACGACGGCAAACGTTACTGCCGACTTTTTCAAGGTCCTCGGAGCTAACCCGATTCTTGGAAGAACATTTCGCTCGGGAGAAGATTCTGAAGGAAGAAACAACGTCTGCGTAATCAGCAGCGGATTGTGGCTGAGGCGTTTTGGTGGCGATCAAAATATAATTGGCAAGGTCTTGCGGTTAAATGATGTTCCCACAGAGATCGTCGGCGTTGCACCTGCGGGTTTTAATTATCCACCAAACAATTCCGAAGCCTGGGTGCCGTTTCCACTGAATCCCAACAAAATGGGTGGACCTTATCTGTTCCGTGTAATCGCAAGACTCAAAGCCGGCATTCAGCCTGGGCGCGCAGAGGCCGAAACTACGGCGATCCTTCAGGCATACGCTCGACAACACAAAGGAATCAGTGAAGTCGCTGGACTGGACACTCCAAACGGATCCAAAACCATTGTGACTCCCTTAAAGGAAGCCATCGTCGGGAAAACTGAAAAGCCGCTGCTTGTATTGCTTTCGTCTGTTGCGCTCGTCTTGCTTATCGCTTGCGCTAATGTCGCGAACCTGTTGCTGGCGAGAGCGACTTCGCGAACGAGAGAGATGGCGGTGCGTTTCGCGTTGGGTGCAACGCCGTCAAGAGTCGCTCGACAATTGTTGACCGAAAGCTTGCTTTTGTCATTAATCGGAGCGATGACTGGCACTGGACTGGCCTGGCTTGGGCTGACAATGCTTGACAAGTTTCCGGTTGCAGGCATCCCGCGTATTGATGAAGTCGGAATGAACGGAAAGGTTCTGGTCTTCACAGTTGCTCTGGCTTTATTCACCGGTTTGCTGTTTGGGTTGATGCCGGCCATTCGCGCCTACAACATGGGTTTGGCCGTTGGAATGCGGCAAGGGGGAAAAGGCAGCACTTCCGGCCGACGATTGAACAGCGCGCTTGTCGCAGTTCAGTTCGCTCTTTCGTTGATTCTGTTGATTGGCGCCTCGCTTTTGTTAAAGAGCTTTCAGCGTTTGGAGTCGGTCAGTCTCGGATTTAATCCAAATGGCTTGCTGACTATGACTGCTTCGTTGCCGGAAAGACAAGTCGCTCCGCGATTCTTCCCGAATCTTGCGGAACGCATTCGAACGGTGCCTGGTGTTAAGGTTGCTGCTGTTGCTACGAATATTCCATTCGGATTCGATGGGTACGAAGATAACTTCATTGTCGAAGGACAGGAAAATCGTACCTCGTCCAATTATGAAACTGAGCAGGCAGAGTATCAACTCACAACGCCTGATTCGTTCAAGGCGATGGGAATCCCTCTGCTTGCTGGACGCGATTTTCTGGAGACGGATACAAATGATGGGCCGCCTGTTGCAATAATCGATGAGACGCTTGCGCGAAAGTACTTCCCGAAAGGCGACGCGATAGGTAAACGAATTGAAAGCAGCGGTGATCAAATATGGATGACGATTATCGGTATTGTGGGCGGAGTGAAACACAATAATTTAGCAGAAGATCCTAGTCCACACATCTATGCTCCGATCACCCAGTATGTCGCACAACGGGCCTTCCTTCTCGTCAGGACCGATTTACCTGCATCGTCACTTATATCGGCCGTGAGAAATGAAGTCAGAAAGCTGGATCCAAACATTCCGATCTATCAAATACGACCGATGGAAACTATCGTTAGCCAAACCCTGAGCAACCAGCGATTAACCAATCTGCTGATGACTTCGTTTGCAGTCCTGGCGTTGTTGCTTGCCGCCGTTGGAATCTATGGAACGATGTCTGTTTATGTGGGCAGCAGAACCAATGAGTTCGGTATCAAACTGTCGCTTGGTGCTCAACCGACAAGATTATTGGGATCTGTGATAGGCGAAGGCCTCGCGCTTACGGCAATCGGAATCGGAGTTGGAATAGTCGCAGCATTCTTCTTAACCAGAGCGATTGCCAGTCTTCTGTTTGAGGTCAGCGCGACTGACCCAGTAATTTACACGGGAATTCCGATTATCCTGATCTTAGTCGCAATTCTGGCGTGCTATGTCCCCGCCAGAAGGGCAGCGAAAGTCGATCCCATGATCGCTCTTCGCTATGAATAACGACGAGGAAGCCACTTGCTATATCGACCACAAATGGTGGCAAAATACGGCGCAAAAAATCAAATTCGGCCACGTGGTGTCACACGAGTCACACGTCAACTAAGTTCTTGCTTTTCTATAAATTAACCCTGTGACACCTCCTGTGACACCGAAGTCACGGGGCCGATTTCGGCCAATTGATGTCACAGCCAATAGAGGCGGGGAGTCAAGGGAAAAGGGATCCCCTCGAACACCAGACGGTGTTTTTTCTCGCTCGCTTATTTCAACCAGCAACCCTGCCTTAGCTGACTTTGTTCTTCCTTAATCGGGTTGCAGCTC
>DASRDY010000262.1:0-9360 GCA_035652355.1 Blastocatellia bacterium | reverse complement strand
AGCAAAATCGACGGACGTATCGGCAGGCGCTTCGGTGCAGACATTTAATGCCGGTAACACCGGATCGCAAAATAGTGTGACCGGAACGACGGCGAACACTGCCAGCAGGACTGCGGCTAAATCGCCCGTGCAGGATCAACCGATTGCGCTTACACTTGGCAATACGACGATTACTCCCGTGGGATTTGTCGACTTCACAACCGTATATCGCACGACCAATTCCACAAACGCGACGGCCACGAATTTCGGAGCTATTCCATTCAATAACCAGGTACAGGGACATACCTCAGAAATGCGGCTCACCGGTCAGGATTCCAGATTTGGTATCAGAGTCGATACGAAAATCAAAAATGCCGATGTCACCGGTTACGTAGAGACCGACTTTAACGGGAATGATCCTTTAAATGTTTTTGTGACCACCAACAGTCACACGAACAGGCTTCGTCAATATTGGGCAGATGTTCGGGATGGCAATCTGGAGTTTGTGGGGGGGCAGTCGTATAGTCTATTCACTCCAAACCGACATGGTTTATCTCCATTCAACGACGATCTGTTCTTAACCTACGATTTAGATCAGAATTTCCAGGCAGGACTTGTCTGGGCGCGGCAGGCCGGCGTTCGATTCATTTATCATTTCAACGATAAATTTGCTGCAGGTGTTGCGGTAGAGAATCCTCAGCAATTCATCGGAGCAGGAGAGGTGGTCTTTCCGTTTTCAGTCAATGCTCAGCTGGGTGTGCAATTCGACACGGGTCAAAACCCTGGTATTCCCAATGTTCATCCCGATTTTATGGGCAAACTGGCGTATGACACAAAGCTGGGCGATCATGACTTTCATATCGAGGCGGGCGGCATGTTGCGCACGTTCAGGGTGAGTACTGTTACATCGGCAGTGGGATTCATTTCCGATCGAACTGTCGGTGGCGCAGGAGAGGTCAATTTTAACGCCGAGCTGTTCAAGAACTTCCACCTGGTTTCGAATAACTTCTTCAGCGCCGGTGGCGGCCGATATATCGGCGGACTGGCACCTGACGTAGTGGTGGCTCCCACTGATGCAACCAACTCGGTCTTCCGGCCGTCATTGGTCGATTCGTTCTCGACGCTACAGGGCTTTGAGGCGAAGGCCGGTGACAAGGTTCAGATTTATGGCTACTACAGCGGTGTGTTCGCCAGACGCAATTTCTTCCTGGACACGACAAATCCGGTGCCGGGCAGGTTCGCCGGATTTGGTGCTCCGAACTCGCCTAATTTAGCTAACCGTGCCATTCAGGAAGGAACAGGCGGGTTGAATTACACGTTCTGGAAAGACCCGAGATGGGGCGCATTTCAAATTGACGGACAGATTTCTTATCTGACAAGAGCGCCATGGTTTGTGGCGCCTGGTGCGCCAAAGAATGCTCACGCGATGATGACGTTCTTCACCTTCAGGTACATCCTGCCGGGTTCAGCGCCGAAGACCAAATAAGCACAGTTCGGCCGAAATAAATTCAATCATTCGGGGAGATGGTTAATAGCCATCCCCTTTGTTTTTTATTTACATGTTGCCTGTAAACCCGGAACCGGACCAACTTTGTGGGTTACCTCATTGCCGGAATTAAGACCTGCAAAACGATGGATGCCACTATAAGAAGCGTCCAAATGAGCATGACATTTTGAATTCCCTGCTCATCTTTGTTTTGCCAACCCCAGATCAAAGTGTAAAGACCACAAATCAGTCCCAGCAAGCCCCATCCTACACCTTCTTTATGAAAGAGCTTAATCAAGACTATGATAAAACAAATCAAAGATCCGAGTCCGCAAAGTCCAGCGACTATAGCAAGTATGGGGCCATATAGTTTTCTCCCTTTTAGATCACAAGGATCGTCTTTTATGTTCCATTTACAAGAGCGGAAATTAGATTTTCGAAAGAAAGACTCACTGCGGACGGCGACAGATTACTCGATTACGGCCGAAGCCCGCAAGCGAATATTTATAATCACGGTTGTCGGTGGTTTGCCCTATGGCCTGAAGTCTTCGCTATTGCATTCTCAATGAATGGCATACATATAACCGTCTTCGTCCAGCAGGTATGCAATTCCGTTAACAATAATAGGAGCAGAAAAAGCGTTATGGGCCATTTTGTACCGCCACTTTTGCTCGCCGGTGTTCGCATCTACCGCATATAGATATTTATCGAAGCTAAGAAAATAGACCACGCCCCTTGCCACAATTGGTGAATTACAAATGCTTCCAGTCTTGACGACCCACTTTTGTTTTCCGGTTTCTCCATCTACGGCGTAGAGATCCTTATCCTTGCCGGGAAGGTAAGCTGTGTTGTTGTAAAGCGCAGGGGCGCCCCAGGCTGCGTAGGATCTATCTGTTTTCCATTTCAACGCTCCCGTATCTTTGTTAACCGCGTACAGGCGATTATTTTCATCTACGAAATAAGCGCTATCGCCCTGGATTGCTGGTGACCCGACATTATTTTCTGCCTTGAATACCCATGTTTGCTGTCCCGTTCGGCGATCAACATCGAACAGGTGAGAGTCTTCATCGCCAAAATATATTCCGTTTCCCGCAATCGCCGCGGAAGTCGGAAAGCCCTTGAGAGGAAATACCCATCTTCCCTGGCCAGTAGCTCCGTCGACTGCGGCTACAACCCCAGCTCCGCGCGAATTGGTCATGTTACCCAGGATGACCTGCGTTCCACCAAAATACACTATTCCATCTTCTACGATAGGACTAGCGGGATCAAACCGGAAATCCTTCTTTGCTACAGCCCAACGCGACTTAAAGTCATTGCGGTTTATTGCCATCAGGCTGCCATCACCGCCCCCGACAAATAGCAAGTCTCCGGCGATAGTTGGAGGAGAAAAGCTATGAATTCTTAACCTAAGCTTGTTCTTAACCTTGCCGTTAGAAGCGTCGACGGAAAAGAGATATCCGTCCTCAACATAAAGGCTAAAATATATAGTTCCATCCGCGAATACCGGGTTAGAAAAATTATATCCGGTTGGAACCCAGCCATAAACATAAAGCCCTCCACCGGACTGACTAAAGAAACTCGCCTCTCGTAATGTGAAAAGTTTTTCCGAGTGCCATAGCACTGTCTTTGGCTCCTCCAGCGACGGCGTATCATAAACACGTGTCCTTTGAAGTGTCACGCCCTGCATAGTGGATTCTGAACTTGATGGGCTCTTTGTTTGCCCTGCAACACGCAAGAGCGTCGAAGGAATTACCGGCAGCACAGAGTTGAGAGTGAATGACCCGATAACATAGGCCAATATAGCCAGTTTGGAACCCATGATTTTCATAGTTTGACATCCAGTGAATTACTAATTACCGAGACACAGCCTGTCGGCTGAGTAAAAGCAGATGGTCAATATAACATGGGTTAGCAATTTTATCGCCTGAATTATTTGAAATTAAGATCCTGGATTCCTTGGTTTTCGCCGCTGTCGATCCAAAACACTTTCCAGAAAGCTAACCATGTTGACAAGTCTATCGTCTCGCGTTATTCTCTCCCCTAGTTCTCTAGGTAACGCCAATATGCCAAAGAAAGATCAGCTGCAGGGCACGCTGGATCTGTTGATCCTGAAAACGCTCAACCAGCTTGGCTCGATGCACGGCTACGGAATTGTTGTGCATATACAGAACGTGTCGAACAATCTGTTGAGGGTTGAAGAAGGCTCGCTTTATCCGGCGCTTCATCGTATCGAGCAGGAACGCTGGATCAAATCGGAATGGCAGATATCAGAGAACAATCGCCGCGCAAAATATTACTCGCTTACGGCCGCTGGACGTAAACAGCTTGCAAAAGAAGAGCAGAGCTGGGAACGCGTCGTCCAGGGAGTGGCCGCGATATTGCGACACGCATAGAAGGACATCATGGGCGTATTGCGACGCGCCTTCGCATTTTTCAAGGGTCAAAAACTCGAACAGGAGCTTGACGACGAAATCCTGTTTCACGTCGAGATGCGAACTCGCGACTACATTCAGTCTGGTATGTCACCTGAAGATGCCCGCAGAGCTGCGCTGCGGCTGTTCGGAAACAATGTTCTGCTGAAAGAGAGGACACGTTCCATGGATACGATTAATTGGCTGGAATCATTTTGGAAAGACATACGTTTTTGCGCGCATTTGATGATCAAGAAACCCGGCTTCTCAGTAGCGGCTTTGATGATTTTGGCCCTGGGCATCGGGTTGAATGGAGCAATATTCAGTGTCGTTAATTCTGTGTTGTTACGTCCGCTCCCATACAGAGAGCCGGAACGGTTGGTACAAATCTGGGAAACAATTCCAAAACTCGGCAATCATAAAGAGGTGGTGGCGCCGGGCAATTTTATCGAATGGCAAACGCGGTCGAAATCATTTCAGGAGATGGCGGCTTTCAATATCTGGCTACCTTCGCTGACTGGATCAGGCGATCCAGAGGAGCTGTATGGCGCGACTGTGATGACCAACTTCTTCTCGGTCCTTGGTGTGAATCCCCAAATGGGGAGACCGTTCAATGATGCCGACGTAAAACCGAATACAACCAGACCTGTAATTATCAGCAGCAGCCTGTGGACACGTCGGTTCGGACGCGATCCGAAGATAATCGGAAAACCGATCACGCTTGACGGGTTAGCTCGCGAAGTCGTCGGCGTGATGCCGCCAGGCTTCAGACATCCTGAACTGCTACTGCACAAAGAAGTCGAGATCTGGATCCCGATTCCAATGAATCCTGCCAATGCAAGCAAGGGTAATCATTACATGCGGACCATTGCTCGCCTGATGCCGGGAGTTACCGTTGAACAGGCGAGGGCCGAAATGGCGACCATATCTCAGCAGCTTGCCGAAGCCTTTCCGGATACCAACAAAGACCGCGGCGCTAACGTCATTCCGCTGCACGAACAGGTCACTGGCAACGTCAGACCTGCATTAATGATATTGCAGGGATCGGTCGCGTTTTTGTTGTTGATTGTTTGTTCAAATATCGCGATTCTGTTTCTATCCTACAGCAAGGCTAGAGAGCATGAAGTAGCGATTCGTTCTGCTCTCGGAGCTTCTGCCGGCCGACTGGTCAGGCAACTGTTTACTGAAAGCTTTATGCTAGCTGCGATTGGCGGGACGCTCGGCGTTTTGCTGGCGTATTATGCGATTAAAGCCTTTGTCGTTCTTGCTCCCAGAGAATTTCCCAGATTGTCAGAGATAGGCATGGACAAGTACGCAATCGGTCTCAGCGTGCTTGTCTCGCTGGGTACGGGGTTGTTGTTTGGTTTGGCGCCCGCCCTTCAGGTCAGAAAAGCGGCACTGACGAACAGCCTTGGCACCGGAAGACAGTCAGCGGGTGGAGCGTCAGGGAAGCTCCGCAATATCCTGGTGGTCGCTGAGATGGCCCTGACCATGATTCTTTTGACGGGCGCCGGACTGCTAATTAAAAACTTTATCGGAATAGAGAGCATCGATCCGGGTTTCAACCCGCAGAACGTTCTGACGATGCAGATCTCTGCTTCAAGGTCGCGTTCCAGCGATACGCAGAAACAGACTGCGCTATACGATGAAATACTTTCACGCGTTCAGGCAATGCCCGGTGTTGAATCTGCCGGAACGACGCTCAGCTTACCGATTGTGGGGTTAAACGATCTCAGCATCAGATTTTCTGTACCCGGTCTGGTTCCTCAGACTCCTGATTATCAAGCTGAGGCCCAGTACCGGACGATCAGCCCTGACTACTTCAAGGCGATGCAGATCCCTCTGAAGAGCGGCAGGTTCTTCAACAGATCAGATAGCGCGGAAACTCCAAAAGTAATCATTGTGAACGAGTCCATGGCAAAGCGTTACTGGCCTAACGAAGATCCTGTGGGCAAACACATCAGCACCGGAGCGTTCGGCTCTGATAATTCTATGACAATCGTTGGCGTAGTCGGCGACGTCAAACACTCGGGACTACAGGACGATGTAGAAAAAGAGACCTATGTTCCCTATACGCAGGGGCAATATTTCGGCGGCATGGCGATGGTGGTGAGGACAAAAGTCAAACCGTCCAGCCTGGCGTCAGCAATTACAAAAGAGATATGGTCGATCGATAAGGACACGCTTGTTTCCGACGTTGAGCCGATGGATTATGTGATTTCTGATTCCATCGCTCGTCCCCGTTTTAATAGTCTGGTGCTTGCGATTTTCGCCGCAGTTGCTCTGATCTTGTCCGCGATAGGAATTTACGGCGTTATCTCTTATTCCGTTTCACAACGCACGAGCGAAATCGGCATCCGAATGGCGCTTGGCGCGAAGTCCGGCGATGTTCTTAAGTTCATAATGAAAAACGGAGTGATTCTTTCAGCCATCGGAATAGGTATTGGGCTGGGCGGAGCGTTAGGCCTGACCCAATTCCTGAGCTCTCTGCTTTTCAAGATGAGCGCGACTGATCCGATCACATTCCTGATGGTTCCGCTGGTTCTGCTCGTCATCGTGATGCTGGCGATTTACATTCCGGCGCGCAGGGCCACCAGGGTCGATCCGATGATCGCTCTGCGCCAGGATTAGGCCTGCAAAGTTCAGATGGAATTTTTGTGCTACGCTGGGGGTTATAATGGTTTAGAATAATGAGACCGAAACCCTCAGAGGTATTTGTCTATGTTTAGATTGATTTCGATGTTGCGCGTTCGCGTCCGACGCTCGAAAGCGGGCAGTTTCGTTACGTTTATAATCGCTACCCTGTTCCTTGGAGCTTTGATCATAACGTGTTCCGGTCAACAGACCAGGTTTTCGACCGAAAGTAAATCGGTTGCTGCCCCATCGCAGTCGCAAGACGACAAAAAGGACGCGACAAAGCCGCAACCTGCTCCGGATTTCACCCTTAAAGATGGCGACGGTCACGATGTTAAGCTGTCCAGTTTCAAAGGCAAGGTTGTACTGCTCGATTTTTGGGCCACCTGGTGCGGTCCGTGCCGCGTTACCATTCCCGAATTGAACGAGCTGTCCAAACAATATCAGGGTAAAGACGTTGTTATCCTGGGCGTGTCGCTGGACGAAGACGGATGGACGGCGATAAAGACCTACACCGCGAAACAGAGCATCGACTATCCAATCGTTCTTTCAACCCCCGATGTAACAAAACTCTATGACGATTACATCGATGCATTGCCAACCGCGTTGATCATAGATCGCGAGGGCAAAATCCGTCAAAAGTTCGAAGGCATCACTAACAAGGAAGATTTCGAGAAACAGATCAAAGATTTGCTGTAGGCAGCATCACGCCGGCAAAAAGAAGAACGCTATTCCCAGCATTAAATATAGTGCCAAAAGCTGGACCCCCTCTATCCAGTTCGATTTGCCGTCGTTTGAGATCATCGCTGAGACAATGACGGCCAGCCCAACTGCTACAATCTCAAACGTCGAGAAGAGCAGGTCCATCGGCCTCGGTCCAACCACATAGCTCAACAGAACCAGCACGGGCGCAACGAACAATGCCAATTGAATCGACGAGCCGATAGAGACCTGCAGCGACAAATCCATTTTGTTTTTCAATGCCATTGATACGGCGGTGGAGTGTTCCGCGGCGTTGCCGACGATTGCGACCACGATGACTCCGACAAAGACTTCGCTCATCTTCAGGCTGCTGGCTGTCGTGTCGATTGCTCCGACCAGGAACTCGCTCATCACCGCTATCAGAGTTGTGCATACGGCTAGAACCACTATGGATTCGGTTCGTGACCATCTCGCGTCATCGTCTTTATCGGGCTCTTCCGGTTCGGTCGCTGGCGATTCTTCGCTGTCGTCGTACAGGTGCTTATGGGTTTTTAAGGTAAAAACGAGATTAAGAAGATAGGTCAGCAGTAATACAATCGCGATGTAGGTGCTGAGCTGATGTTCTGCAATCGTTGCCGTTCCGTGCACGACGTAATGAAAGGTCGCGGGGATTATCAATCCAATTGCGCTCAGCGCCAGCATGGTCGAACCGACATTCGCGGCAGTTTCGTTGAATTTTTGCGTCCGGAATTTCAGGCCTCCGGCAACCGCGCTCATGCCAAAAACCAGCAGGACGTTCCCGATGATCGAGCCGGTAATCGACGCCTTGACGATGTTGTAATGACCTGCTTTTAGAGCAACCAACCCGATTATCAATTCGGCTGCGTTTCCAAAAGTCGCGTTCAGCAACCCACCGATTCCTTCGCCCAGATGATCGGCAAGTTGTTCTGTCGCGCGTCCCATCAGTCCTGCCAGCGGGATTATCGCCAATGCCGAGGCCAGAAATATGTATATGTCGCCAAGCTGAACCAGGTACTTCAAAATCAGCGCGACAGGGATAAAAATCAGCAGAATATTCAGTACGTTTTCGCCAAAGAAGAATTTCTTCATTATCGCGACCGGGCAACTAAGTACTTGCTTTCATGGATATTTAAAGCACGGGATTGTATGCTAAGCACTCCATTTATCCTATTGACAAAATTCACCCATAGTTTGGAAAATAAAAAGCAACTTGATGGAAGCCTGCCCCTTCTTAGTCAGTGGGCTCAAAATAATCAGTAACTGTAATTGAAAAAGGAGCGCTGATGGATAGCATTGAGGCGCACTGCGTCGTGTGCAACTTATCGATCGCCGCAACGGACGGAGTAGGTCTGATCGGAAACGGTGGGTTAATTTGTCGCAGGTGTTATCTAAACGATCGCGATTCTGCCAGGGAGATAGCTGGACGGAACCCGGACGATGGATTTGTTCAGGAGCCCGAACAAAGTGCGATGCGGCATGTTGAAAGGCTTGTCTGATGCAAGTCCCTGGCTCGCCCTGAAAATCTCAAATCCAGATAGAAAAATCCCCGCCCGGTGCAAAACCGTGCACAAGGGTCAGGGACTTTTGACAGTTCTGAGTTTGATTAGTAGCTACGACGGAACGTCTTGCGAGCTCTCTTGCGTGCCAGGGCTGATTTCAATCTTTTCTTCTCGCCAGGCTTCAGATAAAAGCTGTGTTTTTTAACATCGCGAATAATGCCCTGGGTCATAACCTGACGCTTGAATCGGCGCAGTGCGCCTTCGATGGATTCGCCATCGTGCAAATTAACGACTGCCAAATTGGTATTCCTCCCAAAAACTGATTCCCGATTTCAACAGGGAATCGCAATAAAGATTGTGGTCTCACCGCTTTTCCAGCGATAATCCGACCGATAAAGGTAACAAAGAAGAACCCGGACTGTCAAATTAGATTGGTAACGCAAAACCTTCAGGCAGGAAAAGATTGAGACGAGCCACATTGGTTCATTCTAAGTTAACCCCAGTCTTGGGTTGGAAATTTGGATTTAAGGTCGTTCTAAAGATGTATAGAATGCAAATGTGAAGTCCGCAAACATACATCTGGAGAACGACCTGCATGGCAACAATAAATGAACAGATGATTGTTTGC
>DASRDY010000261.1:0-5511 GCA_035652355.1 Blastocatellia bacterium | reverse complement strand
GCAAACAATCATCTGTTCATTTATTGTTGCCATGCAGGTCGTTCTCCAGATGTATGTTTGCGGACTTCACATTTGCATTCTATACATCTTTAGAACGACCTTAAATCCAAATTTCCAACCCAAGACTGGGGTTAACTTAGACTCTATTTCACAGGATCATATCCGCCGACGTGAAAAGGATGACACCGCGATAGACGTCTGGCGCCCATATAGCCACCGCGCAAAACGCCATAACGTTTAATCGCCTCAATCGCATACTCTGAGCAAGTCGGGTAAAATCGGCAGGAGGGTGGGAGTATGGGAGAGATGATCACCTGGTAAGCCCGCAGTAATGATACTACGATCATCCTCACTTTTGGTTAATCCTACGCAACAACTCCTGGAATTCTTCCTCAAGCGTTGCCCTTTCCGTGGTCAATAACCTTCGCCGCACGTTAAAAATTATATCATAGCCCTCAGTAACGTTACGTTTGTTGCAGCGAAAGAGTTCTCGGATCACGCGCTTGGCTCTGTTCCGTTCGATCGCGTTTCCGAATCTGCGACTGGCCGTTATACCGATTCGCGGGGTCCCCAGATTATTGGCCACGACAAACGCGGTGAACGATGGAAGTCCAAATTTCCTGCCGTGCTCGTAAGCAGTCCGGAAATCCCGGGAGGCAAGGACTTTACTGGACTTGGGCAGACTGCAGTCAGCCAAACGATTAATAATGCGCCGGCGTCAACCGTTTGCGACCTTTTGCTCGGCGTCGCTTCAAGACCAGGCGCCCCCCTTTAGTGCTCATGCGCTCGCGAAAGCCATGTGTTTTGGCACGCCTACGGTTATTGGGTTGGAATGTTCGCTTCATAATGTCACCTTATATAAATGCAAAACGCATAAAGTATCGGTACCAAATGGTTAAGTCAAGCTCGATTTTGTCAATGGGCCGGTTACTCGATAGTCGTAGTCGCCACGATTACGAGCACATCAAGGTCGCTAGCCCACGAAGTGGATTTACTCGTTGCGCAAAGCTTCGATTGGGTTCACCATTGTTGCGCGTCGGGCGGGGATGTAGATTGCTGCCAGGGCGACCGTCGCGAGTAAGAGAGGCACGGTTGTGAAAGTTACCGTGTCTGTGGAACTAACGCCGAATAATAAACTGCTAAGTACCCGAGTTATGGCCATCGCTGCGGCGATTCCAATCGCGAGGCCAACAACGCAAAGCGCCATTCCCTGTTTCAGCACCATTCTAAGTATTTCGAGATTTGTGGCACCGAGCGCAACACGAACGCCGATCTCTTTTGTGCGCTGGTTGACGGAATAATGCATTAATCCGTAAATTCCAACTGCCGCAAGGATCAGCGCGATCGTCGAAAACAGACCCAGCAACCAGGTTTGAAAGCGCCGTTGCGAACCTAAGTCCGCATACCGCTGGCTAACAGTGGTTTCTCCGAACACAGGGATAGTCTTATCGATCGAATGAATCTCGTTGCGAACGGCCGCTGCAAAGCGCAACGGGTCAGAAGAGGCATGTACCATTAGGTCCATGTTGTGTAACATTCCTGGGCCCGGACTCTGTTCGTGCGGGAAAAACATTTGCGAGATGACCTGTTTTTCCAGACCTTGTCGGTGCATGTCGGCTACTACACCAACCACAGTTAACCACGGCTCGGTTGAACGCGAATCGCCAAATTTGAGCCTTTTTCCGATCGGATCTTCACCGGGCCAGTATTGTTCTGCCATGACATGGTTGATAATCACCACTGGCAACCCATCACGCCGGTCCAGAGTGGTGAAATATCGACCCGAGAGTAAAGGAACTCCCATCGCTTTAAAATAGTCCGAGCTGACAGAATCGTCCCACAATTGGATGTTACTGACAGTCGCGCGACCTTCGACAGTGACAAGATCATCCGGATTTTTATCTATTAAAAATCCATTGATCAGCCCTGCAGACTCGACGCCAGGCATCGCTTCTACACGTTCGACCACCTGGCGATAAAACTGAATAGTCTGATCGTTGTTCTGTGATCGCGGATATTCGATCTTCATCATCAGCACGTTGTCAGATTTCAGCCCAGGATCGACCGACTGAATCAGCAAGAAACTGCGTATTAATAATCCAGCTCCAGCAAGCAGTATTACCGCGAGCGCAAATTCCGAAACTACCAGAAGATTGCGAATTCTGTGAGCGCTGTGACCGCCGGACGATCCTCTTCCACCTTCTTTAAGCGAGTCATTCGGATCGCTGGTTGACAGTTTTAGGGCGGGCATAAGACCAAAGAGAATTCCACTTGCCAATGACACAAAAAGCGTAAAACCAAAGACGGCTGGATCGAGTCCTGTCTGCTCAAGCCGCGGAATGTTCGAAGGCCCGAATGCGACAAGATTTCGGATAATTATTATGGCGATTACAACACCTAAACCGCCCGACACCAGCGACAGCAATCCGCTTTCTGTCAGGAGTTGGCGCAGCAGACGAATTCGACCTGCGCCAAGAGCAATACGGATGGCGAATTCCTTTTCTCTAGACGCGCCGCGAGCAAGAAGAAGGTTCGCCACATTCGTACAGGCAATCAATTGAACCAAAATAACCGCACCGAACATTATCCATAGCGACAACTTCAGGTTTTTGCCGATGATTTGCTCGGCAAGGGGCACGACATTGACGCCGTATTCGACAGTCGAAGAGCCATTTTTATCTCTGCTCGGAAAAATCTTTTGAAGGCGTCCTCCAATCGCAGTCATTTCCGTTTGAGCTTGCGCCATTGTTACGCCGGGTTTCAGCCGCCCTGCTACTCGCCAATTGTGGGAAAAAGCTGCGGACTTTGATGCAGTCCAGTTCGACGCCGTAGTGGCAGGTTGCCACAACTGTGTCTCCTTTGTCGGAAACTGAAAGCGGGCTGGCATTACTCCGATAATTAAGTAGTTTTGATTGTTGATTTCCAGAGTCTTGCCAATTGCATCGGCACTTGCTGCGAATCGCCGTCGCCATAATGAATCGCTCAAGACGACAACCCGCTCTGCCCGCTCTTCCTCCTGTGCGGAGACCACACGTCCGATAGCGGGCGGAATGCCTAACAAAGGAAAGAGATTTGAGGAAACCAGCGCGCCATCAACTTGTTCCGATTCATCCGATGTTGTCAGTAAAACCGGATTGCTGCGACTGCAAATCGCCATCTCTTCGAATGTGGTGCTCTGCTTTTTCCATTCCTCGAAGATAGGATAACCGGTGCCGATTTCGTGAAGGTTCTGTTTTTGATTGTCAGTCCACAGCATTGCCAACCGATCAGAATCTGCATAAGGGAGAGGCCGAAGAAGGACCGCGTTTACAACACTGAAGATTGCCGTGTTAGCGCCAATGCCGAGCGCGAGCGTAAAGACTGCCACAATTGTAAAACCGGGATTCTTGCGCAATGTTCGCCCGGCGAAATTCAGGTCCTGCAGCAGTGCTTCCAATAAACCGCCGCCGCGAACCTGCCAGGTTTGATCTTTTATGTATGCCTTGCCACCGAAAAGGCGCTCGGCTTCCCGCCGTGCATCGTCTGGCGACATACCTCGATCAATATTCTGTTGGGTGCGCATTCCAATGTGAAAGAGCAGTTCTTCGTCAATATCTTCATGTACCTGATTACCTAAAAATGCGGCACGCAATCGATTGCGAAGTCTATTGAGCATTCTCATCGGCTGCTCCTTTACAAGTCTGGTCCTAGATTGCCTAGGACGATACTGGAAGTCCCCTAGGATGTCAAGGGGGCATCTGCAAAATCGCTGCGCCGGTAGCTTTGCTGCTTTTGCTTTGATAGGCTGACGGGCTATGCAGGAGCGCTTACAAAAGATAATCGCGGCCGCGGGTCTCGCTTCAAGGCGCCATGCCGAAGAGATGATCACCGCCGGTGAAGTAATGGTGAACGGCAAGGTCGTAACCGAACTTGGAACAAAAGCCGATCCGGAACAGGATCACATAAAAGTCCGCGGCAAGTTGATTAATCCTCGACTTGCGTACACCGAGAAAGTCTACGTTCTGCTGAACAAGCCGAAAGGTTATTTGACCTCGCTGTCTGATCCGGAAGGGCGTCAGCTTGTCACTGATCTGCTTCCAAAGGGATTGCCACGACTGCATCCGGTCGGGCGACTCGATTTCAATACCGAAGGCTTGTTGCTGTTAACGAATGACGGCGAGTTCACAAAACTGGTAACAGCCGCCCGGGAGCACGTTCCCAAAACCTATCACGTCAAAGTCAAAGGCGCTCCGCCGCCAGAGGCAATAACAAGGCTGCGAAACGGGATCTCACTCGGCGATCACCGAACGATGCCGGCAAAGATTGAAAAGCTGGAATCGAGCGAAGGCGGCAATACGTGGTTTGAAGTCACGCTTTATGAAGGTCGCAATCAGCAGATTCGCAAAATGTTCGACGCGATCGGGCATTCTGTTATCAAGCTTCGTAGAGTGCGAATTGGTTCGTTTACAGACGATGGCCTCAAACCAGGCAAACATCGCATTCTGGATCCGGAAGAGGTAAAAAGATTTATTCGTATCGCAAAGGCTGGACAGCACTCTCAGAGCTCAACTTCTACCAAGTGCGCCAAATCCAATCTCAAAGCTAGCAAATAGCCTGACGACTTCTATTCGTAGCGTAACGCTACCAATGGGTCTACCCGCATCGCGCGACGCGCCGGTAAATAACAGGCAAATAAAGCTGCCGCCATGAGGAGAAAGGCCACAAATATAAATGTCAGCGGATCGGTTGCCTCGACGCCATACAAAAACGCAGACATCGTTCTTGTCACCCCAAAGGCGGAGACGAGTCCAACAATGATACCAATTCCCGCCAAACGCGCGCCTTGTCCAAGTATTAAGGTAAGAACATTGCCGCGGCTTGCGCCGAGCGCGATTCGGATTCCGATTTGCTGTGTGCGCTGTTGTACTGAGTAGGAAATGACTCCATATAAGCCTATCAGCGCCAACAGTAACGACAATACCCCAAAAGTCAGCAGCAGGAACATTGAAAACCGAGTCTGCGTCATTGACGAGCTTACTAAATCGGTCAGCAGCGTGACCCTGGCGATTGGCAAATCCGGATCAACCGAATGAACCGCTTTTCGCAGGCCCGCCACTATGGAAACAGGATCCGCTTTTGTGCGCACTGCCACCTGCAATGACTGCATTGACGGCCAAACTTTGATCTCGTTCTGGGTGTAAGGAACAAACATCTCCGGTGTTGGATCTTCGCGCAGGGAACTGTGTTTAATGTCGCCTACAATGCCAATAATCGTCCGGACCGGCCACTTTACGGTATTGACTCCAACTTGTCTGCCAATCGGATCCTCTCCGGGCCAAAACTTCTTGGCCATAGCTTTATTGATGATCGTGACGTGCGTCGACTCCAGCGTGTCTGTCGCGCTAAAGTCTCTGCCTTCCAAAATGGGCGTTCCAACGGCCGAAAAATAACCGGCCGACGCAAAAGAATAATTCGCGTATGGCGGTTGTTGAGCGTTTGCAGGTGGGTGGCCAGGTATTCGAATGACCGAAT
>DASRDY010000260.1:0-3108 GCA_035652355.1 Blastocatellia bacterium | reverse complement strand
CAGCGAATACAATCTAGCTGCGCTTAAAGATACTCCACCGCTCCTTGTTCTGCCGTCTCCAAGGATTCTGAGAGCTGATGCCTGGGCGGCATTGATGTCGCTGGTAGAGCGTGGCTCGACTCTGATAGTGACCGGGCCAATTGGCGAAGACGATCATTGGATTTTGCGGGATCGATTTCCGGAAAAAGGAATCTCTTATCAAACCACTCCAGTTGCGCAGGAAGAGATGCTAGTCATAGATGGTGTAGAATACCGGCTCAATTATCGAGGCGAAAAGATCC
Organism: Blastocatellia bacterium; assembly: GCA_035652355.1. Taxonomy (GTDB): domain Bacteria; phylum Acidobacteriota; class Blastocatellia; order DASRDY01; family DASRDY01; genus DASRDY01. Next base: position 2,827 of record DASRDY010000260.1, on the reverse strand, counting down.
AGCGAATTGAAAAAGCTGTTTCGAATGATCCGAACGCAAACTCAATCATTCGTCTTCAAAGAGGCAAAGGAAATATCTTGTGGAGCCTCCTTCCAGTTGAACTGGCCGAAAATCCCGACGCAACGGCCGCGCTGTATAAATATGGTCTGAAACTGGCAGGATTATCTCCGTCCTTTATGGCGACATCGGACGATCCATCGTTGCTCATCTATCCTGCGGCGTATAAGGATGCCGTGCTTTATACGCTGGTCTCTGAGACAGGCCGGGATGTCAATATCAAATTAACCCCGAACAGCATTCACGATACCTTGGAAGTCAATCTGAAGGCTCAAAGGGCGGCATTGCTTCTATTGGGCAAAAAAGACGGTCAGGTGCTCTGTTCCTACAATGCAGGATCGCGAACGTTGTAAGTTGTTTTGTTATTAAATGATAAAATCGTGATTCCGTCGAAAATATGGAACAAGGCCGCTCACAGACAGGATGTTCAGCATTATTTCTGGCAGCGGCGCTCCGGAAAATTCCAATTGTTTGGTTTCATCTCTAACTGTCAAAAGACCATTTTCCAGAACAATCTTCAGTCGATCACCTTCGGCTATCTGCGAAGTGTCACATTCAACCGGAATCAATCCGTTGTTCACCGCGTTGCGATAAAATGTGCGAGAGAAACTTTTCGCGAGAACCGCTTTGATCCCCGCCGCCAACAGAACGGTGACGGCTATCTCCATTGCTGATCCGCAGCCAAAATTTTTACCTGCCACAATCAGATCGCCTGGAACAACCGACGCGGCAAATGCAGGATCGATAGATTCCATCAGGTATTGCTTCAAAATGTTCGGATCGGGGCATTCCTTTTTGCGGCTGGAAGCTATTATATAGTCGGTGTTGATATCGTCACCGAATAAGCGCGCTCTTCCTTGAATAACAATCGACATTAGAGTTCTGCCTTGCTGAGTATTTCGCTCGGATCGACTATCCGACCTGCGACGGCCGCTGCTGCACATGCGGCGGGCGATCCCAGGAATATCGATGTCTTTCCATTACCCATTCTCGCCTTGAAATTCCTGTTAGCTGTCGACATTACATTCACGCCATCGGCCGGTATAGGCCCTGCCGTACCGCAACACGATCCGCAACCAGGTGTTGTGACGATTGCGCCGAATTGCCGAAGCTCGTCGAGCGTACCGTCCTGTTCCAACTCTCTTGCGATTTCGGCGGAAGCAGGTGTAACGATCAATTGAACTCCCGGTGCGATTCGTCCCGCACTGTTAAGAACTTTTAAAGCCTGATGAAAGTCACGAACTCGTCCGCCGGTACACGTGCCTATGTAGACCATGTGAATCGGAACTTCGCCTGCTTTACGGATTTGGACGACGTTATCAACCGTGTGTGGTCGCGCGATCTGCGGCTTTAACTGCGAAACATCAATGACAATTTCTCTGCTATATACGGCGTCAGGATCCGGTTCAACCGGAGAATAAGTTTCATTGGTCCTTTCTGATAAATAATCGAACGTTTTTTGATCTGCGAGAAAGATCCCAGCTTTCGCTCCCATTTCGACCGACATGTTGCTGAGCACGATCCGATCTTCCACATCCATCGCTGCCGCGCCTGAGCCATGAAATTCCAGCGTTTGATAAGCAGCGCCATCGGCGGTCAATTCCTTTGCGAGCGCGAGCGCTATATCCTTCGGGTAAACACCTTCCTTTAATTCGCCTTCTAATACGACTTTTATGGTCTGCGGAGCCTTTAGCCATATCTTTCCGCAAATCATTGTGGCCGCCAGATCGGACGATCCTATTCCGGTTGCGAATGCGTTAAGAGCTCCTCCTGTCACCGAGTGACTGTCAGCACCGACCAGCAGACCTCCGGGCCGCGTTCGGCCGCTTTCGATCATCAACTGATGACAGATACCGTCGCCAGATTCGTGAATGAAGATACCGTGTTTCCTGGCGAATTCGCGCATCCTATTCTGTAGTTGCTCGGTGCTGTGACCGGGTTTGGCGATGTAATGATCCATCACGAATATTATTCGGTTCGGATCAAAGACATCGGTGCCGCCCATCTGCTCAAAGTAATCCAGCGCCATCGGCACAGAACCATCCGTGCCCATCGCATAATCGACTTTGCAAATAACCAGATCGCCTGCCCGAGCTTCGCGGCCGGATTTGGCGGAAAGAATTTTCTCACTGATCGTTTTGCCGGGCATCAGGCGTGGGCTCCCTGTGATTTAATTATCTCGGTCAAGCAGTCGAGAGTGTGTTGCAGATCGTCAGGGCGAATGTCGCCCATATGGCCGATCCTGATGCTATTCGATTCGAAATGGCCGATGCCTCGTGCGACAAAAATTCCTCGCTGCTTCAAATGTTCGCGCACTCGTTGCGGATCGCAATCATCGAAAAGTCTAATTGCCGTAAGAGTAGGAGAATATTCTTCGAGGTCAGGGCACTGAAGCGATAATCCTTGTTCTTTGACCCAATCGCGGGCCACCTTTCCCATTTCATCGTGGCGGGCAAAAACCTTCGCGATTCCTTCTTCATGTATTAATGATAGAGCCGCGTTAACCTGCATGATTAAATGAACCGGCGTCGTTCCAGGTGTCTGCGACTGCAATTTGCTGAGGCTTTTTCGTATCGCTGGAAAGTTGAAATAGGATTTGTTTAGTTGCGATGACTCGCATGATTTCCACGCCCGATCACTTATCGCGACGAATGACATTCCGGGACTCGACATAAGGCATTTCTGCGACGACGTCACGGCAAAGTCGATACCCCAATCATCAAATTGGAATGGCACGCCGCCGATGGAACTTACGCCATCGACCAACACC
>DASRDY010000259.1:0-15824 GCA_035652355.1 Blastocatellia bacterium | reverse complement strand
CATCGCCGCCAAGCGATCGTTTCCAGAAACCATTTGTAACCACAACGGAATCTGCCTCGCCCGGCTCAATCGGTCTTCCCATCGCGACCGGTACTCCGATTACATCAAAGAAGTTGTCAGTGACGCGAACCGTATTAAGTCGCCGTGAATTTTCACCTTCTCGCCAGTTGACCTGTGTCTCTTCGTTCTCGCCCGCCAGTCCGTCGAAAATCCGCGCTTCTCGAATAAATCGGTAATCTCGCATCGACGAAACGCTGCCGCCGCCAACCCAGATTTGAGCCAGCCTTTGTGGATCGCGAGCCGAAGGCTTGCTAAACAGCATCTCTGTCGACAGGCTGAAGATCGTAGTATTTGCGCCGATTCCCAGCGCAAGGCAACTGATCGCGGTCAGCGCGAAAACAGGGCTGCGTCGAAAAGATCGCGCGGCGTAACGAAGATCCGAAGCCAGATCCTCAATCCATCGGAACTGCCAGGCGGAACGAGTGCTCTCGCGCATCCGCAGATCGGATCCGAATTCGCGCTTCGCCTGCGCAAGAGCTTCGGACTGCGACATGCCTTCTTGCTCGAGTTCCTCGGCCCGAGTTTCGATGTGGAAACGGATTTCCTGATCCAACTCCTTATCGAATCGCAACCGACGAAAGAGGTATCCAACCCGACGACCGATTCCGGCGATTAGTCCCATTGAATTTCCATGTGGCGCATTCGTCCCGATTGCGCCCCTTCAGTTGAGGTGAAATTGTTTTCGAACGTGAGCATCGGTAAACTAGCGCAATCGAGACGAATGCGCTTCATCATGCATTGCGCATCACAAGCTGGATCGATTTCACCATGCGCTCGAATCCTTCAGTCTCTTTCTCCAGTTGTTTGCGGCCTTCGGCGGTAAGGCGATAAAACCGAGCCTTCCGATTGTTCTCTGAAATCCCCCACTCTGACTTCAACCAACCCTTGATGATCATCCTATTGAGAGCGGGATAGAGCGATCCGTCTTCGATTACGATGCCCTCGCGCGACGCCTCTTTCACCCGCTTTGCTATCGCATAGCCATGCTTTGGCCCCGCGCTCAAAATGCGGAGAATCATCATATATAGCGTGCCGGGTAATAGTTCCTGCGATTCTTGTTTTCTCATGCTTCCTTGTCCAAACTATGTATAGCCTTGAAAAGGGAGTTGTGTCAAGAATTTTCCCATGTCCAAACTTGGTATTGTGAAGAAATGCAGTGAAAACGTGTTTATCGAGGGTCGGAAAGAGAAAACGGCGAAGGCCACTCTTTTGCTGCCGTTGTCATCGTTGCCTTTTCAGGCAAATAACGATCACAGCGGGATTCATAGTCAGGACTAAAGTTCTGACGTGTTGCCTTCGCCGATTCGGATACCAAAACATTAAAAGATCTTTGGAGCGGGAGACGGGATTTGAACCCGCGACTTCGACCTTGGCAAGGTCGCACTCTACCACTGAGTTACTCCCGCAAGAGAGATTGTCATTTTAATGGAGCCTTGTCGGTTGTCAAGCTTTCTTTGAACTCTGAATCGAGACTAGTTCTGCTCGTTATTTGATCGCCCGATTCCTTTCGATATCAGCACTGTCAAATCACAATACGCCTGAGCAGTTTTGTCAGGCTTCGCAGACACAATGAATTCATCAACCCGAGGGCTCATCGCCATTGCGTGAACCCACAGAAACCACATATCGCGCGCATCTGTCTTGAGCTCTTCCAAGGTGAGCCCGGAAACAACGTGATCGTTGATTACACTCTCTACCCAGACGAGATACTCCTTTTCGGCCTTTGCTTCGGTGGATTGCGACGCGACGTTACCCGTCCGACTCTCCTGCGACACCCTCCGTAGCGAAGGATACTGGGCCAGCCACTGTCGATAAGTATCAAATCTCTTGCCAACAGTGCGTGTAGCGACCTTGCGACCGCTCGGAAGGGTTATTAGTAGTATTTCCAGTTGAGGCATCTCGGCGCCACTTATTATAAGTGAGCCGGGATGCTTTTGTATCGAAGAAATGCTTGGAACGCTTGGTTGCGGTGACTAAACAATCTGAGACATCACTTCAATTAAGCCCGAAGGGCTTGCAGTTAATAGCCGGTCGCATCGCCACCGGAAAAATGCCAGCCACGGCTTCGACCCTGAAGAGGTCGCACGTTAGCTCAGGTACGACTCCTTCAGGCTCAAAGGCCTCTGGCACACCCTTAGCCGAACGGCATTTAGTCGCGGCCAGAGAATTAAGATCACCGCTTCTCCAGGTACTCTTCCAGTTTGTCCAGCGATCCGGTCCAGCCCTGCGTCATGCCGCCTCTGCTCTTGATGAAGGTCTCGATCTCCTCGGGCGTTGCGGCACCGTAAACTTCCCAGGTCACCGTAACGCGCGTCCGGTCCGGCCCCTCCTCAGTGAACTCGACCGTGGTCAACATAGTCTCAGGCCAAGTCGGAGCCATCGGATGACGCGAGGTCTTCTCGTTCTCGTCGCAGAACTGCTGGGTATAGATAATACGATTGGGCTTTTCTATAGCTACATACTCTGCTCTTCCGTACATCTTCATGCCGTTACCGCTCATGGAATAGAAAGAGCTTCCTCCCGGTCGAATGTCGGCCCTGATAAACTCCATCGTGAATCCTGTCGGCGCCAGCCATTGCGAAAGGTGCTTTGGATCGGCCCACATCTCAAACATTGTTTCCAGCGGAGCGTCAAAGGCTCGATTGATAACGAACTTATCTTTGCCCGATGACTCGTGCTCCAGGTATTCGGCCAATCGATCCCAGGTCGCATCGCCGCCGGCTTTCTTAATGAACTTTCGAGTATTATCCGCCGCCTCAGGCGTCGGCAGCGACATCGTCATATCCATCTTAGTCTTGCCATTAATTTCCGAGAAGAGGACGGTCACGCGAAACATCGGCGGGAGATCGGCATTCGCGCCGTGGTCGTAAACCATTTTTTTATGCTTTTCGACTTCCAGGTACTTCGTCGTATTAGGGTAATCCGTCCCATCCGGACCGTGCATTGTGTAGGTCCAATGACCACCCGGTCGCAAATCTTTACTGTGAGTAGTCAAAGTGAATCCGCGCGGCCCCCACCATTTGGCAGTCTGTTTCGGATCGGTCCAGGCATCCCAGACAGCTTTAATTGGGGCATCATAAATGCGGGTGATATTGATCTCGTTCGGCTTACCTTTTCCTGCCATGTTTCTTTCCTTTCGCTTTCTTCCTTGCAGTGACAATCTTCAAATAATCTTCGAGGCGGTCAAAACTTTGTTCCCAGAACACCCGGTACTGTTCCAGGAATGCGGCGGCGTCCTTGAAAGCTTCTCCGTTAAGGCGACAGGGACGCCATTGAGCTTCGCGGGTTTTTGTGATCAGTCCGGCCTTTTCCAGAACTTTAAGATGTTTGGTGACTGCTGGCAGGCTCATCTCTTTCAGAAACGGTTTCGCCAGGTCGGTCACGTTCGCCTCTCCCTTTGAAAGCTGAGCGAGCATAGCCCGTCTGGTGGGGTCTGCTAATGCGGCGAATGTCTGACTAAGGTGGTCCTGCATCGTATTCAACCAATTGGTTAATTAACTTTCAGGTTTAATATAAACACAGTCTCAGTCTCTGTCAAGGAATAATCAGATTGGAATGCACAACAGAAATCGGTGGAGATATGGAGCGAGCGGTAAGGAGAGTTATTACCGGTTTGATATGCGATTTGCCGTCCCATTAACCACGAAGTGGTTGAGGTTAATAGCAGGGGTTAAGTGCGAAGCACAACCCCCGGAACATCACATATCGGATTCCGACCTTGAAGGGGTCGCACGGCCTTTGCGACCGTGACCCTTTCAGCGTCGAAAAAGAAAACCACGAAGTGGTTGAAGTGAATAGCCGGGGGTTTAGTGCGAAGCACAACCCCCGGAACATCACACATCGAATTCCGACCCTGAAAGGGTCGCAGTTTCAAAGACAGTACGACCCTTTCAGGGTCGGAATCGTATTCTTATCTTTCCGGGGGCGACGCGCACTTCGCTGCGCTTGCCCCCGGCTATTAACTTCGAGCCCTTTGGGCTCGATCGGCAATCTTTGCGGCAGTTACCACTCTCGTTAACGAGGTCAAATTGCTTGACCTAGCGCCTCTTGCAACACAGCTTCCAGCAGGCGACGATTGTCTTCCTGCATAGTGATCAGGTGCGCTTCCAGCTGATCGCAAATCATCATTAATCCCTCAACCTTGTCTACAATTCGCTGCTGCTCAGATTCCGGCGGCAGTGCTATGGGAATGCTATTCATTTTGACCTGATTCATTTTCGGCTGAGCTGTGCCCGTCACGTAGGGCTTTAAGTCAATTGCGTTAATATGGAGCTCTATATATTTCAATAAAGATTCGCTCGCAGCGTCCAGGACATGAGCGTGATTGTTTACCCAATATTTACCCCGAGCGATAAAAGCAATTGGTGTGGAACGGTTCACAAGATTTGCGCCATCTTCGCCAATTAGCAATAGCGGCTTATCAAATATGTATTTATCGATTTTGTCAATTACACCTGAAGCGCCGTAATAGTCGTATATTTTGTCTCTTAGATTTCTTTCATCCTTCGATACTGGGATACGTTCTCCATCTCTGGAAATCATAATTTCGCCAAAAGAAACCCACACCCATGAGGACGGAACTTCGTAAGGACACTTATCCGGTTCGAGCGGTATGATAGTTTTATGATGTCGAGTTATGCCTCGGTTCTTCGTAGCCTGAATCCGTTTGAGTAGCTCTGATACGGGCTCGTCATCAGGATTTTGAGAAACTAGTTTACCCCTAATAGCTAGGTCGAGAATCGTCTGGCGCAGTTGCTTAATGTGTTCCCGGCGAGTCGTGAGGCTCGGCAAATGATTGATATAGAACTGTGCGTGCTCGCGGAAATCTGAGGCTTCTGAACCATTGTTCAAGCGACTCAGAGAGGCCGTCACCAGTCGGTCGCGCTGATTCTCGCGTTCCCTTTGCGCCGCCTCTAATTTGTCGCATAGTCCCATCAACTCATCTACTTTGGCTACAATACGGTGTTGCTCAGTTAACGGCGGAACAGCAATTGGAAGGCGCTTAAGTTTGGCGGCCTTTATTCCCTTGGCTGTTAGGCCGGTTGCTGTTTTATTCAAAATGAATTGGAAAGGCTGGGCTAATAGCTGCAGCACGAGAAATTCAGAATTGACACCGCCATAGGGCCTAAAATTAATGATCCGTTGAGCAATAGCAAAGCGATCTGTTAACTCAACAATCGCAGCATTTCCCATCGGAGCTTCTGTCGTGAACAAGATATCCCCGGTTCTTGGAATCCCTCTGGTCATCCAAGCGTTAAAATCATCTTCTGACAGGAATTCTTCGGGAAACAGATTTACAAATCCCTTTTTCACATTTTTTGCGGTGATAAGACGCACACCTTTTTTGACTTTTTTCGGCGTCTGTCCTCGATAATCAATAAACAACACGAGATCTGCCAACGCTCGCCAAGCCCAGGTTCGAGGCACCTGCCACCGATCTTCTATAGCTAACAAAGTTTGCACATTTGAGTCGGCCCGATGATCATTCTTCGATAGTGCTTGTCGTACCCGATCGCTATGCGCGAGTTGCCCTGTCACAGGGGTATCATTTGGATCTTGGTCTACCAACTTGCCGCGTACCGCCAAATCAAGGATAAAACGGCGCAAACGAGGAATGGCGTCGGGAGTGTCCGCAATTTGCTCGAAATATTGGAGCAGGCGTTCAGGATTCATCTCTGCAACGCCTCTACCAATATCGCTTTGAGCTGATCGCGCAAGGCCGCAGTCTGTTTTTCTGATTCCTGAAGTTTTATTAGCAATTCGTCAGGATCGTCGTTCTTCGCGTCTACGCTGTGCGGGTTTTTGAAATCCAGGTTGTAGTTCTTTGCTTTGATTTCTTCAAGGCTGACTTTCCAGGCAAATTCATTCTCTACGCGATTGTTCCACCAGGCCTTTTCCGTCTCAAACTCTTCAATGCGGATCGGCTTTGTCTTTGAATAGGACTTGTAGCCGGCCGGGTATGGGTGCTCGTAATACCAGACCTCTTTTGTCGGCTCGCCTTTGGTAAAGAACAACAGATTTGTTCTGATACCTGTATACGGATTAAAGACCCCATTCGGCAATCGAACAATGGTGTGCAGGTTACACTCTTCTGTCAGTTTTTCTTTGATGCGGGTCTTTACGCCTTCGCCAAAGAGCGTGCCGTCCGGTAAAACAACGGCGCTGCGGCCTCCATCACGGAGCAGATGCGTTATCAGCACAAGGAAAAGATCAGCCGTTTCCCTTGTTCGATACGCGGACGGAAAATTGTTTTCGATTCCATCTTCTTCCATTCCACCGAACGGAGGATTTGTGACAACGACATCGACGCGGTCCTTTGAACCGTAATCACGTAAAGGCCTTGCGAGCGTATTGTCGTGACGAATCATTGTGGGAACTTCGATATTGTGAAGCAGCATATTTGTGACGCACAGGAGATGTGGCAGCGGTTTTTTCTCCACGCCGAAAATTGTGCGTTCCAATGTGACTTCATCTTCAGACGATTTTACGTAATGCTTGCGGACATGTTCAATCGTAGCTGTCAGAAAGCCGCCCGTTCCACAGGCCGGATCCAGCACCCGTTCGCCGAGCTTTGGATCGACCATATCGACCATAAACTGCACTACCGCGCGCGGCGTGTAATATTCACCGGCATTACCCGCGTTCTGCAGGTCACGCAGAATCTGTTCGTAAATGTCGCCGAAATGCTGCCGATCTTTCAGGCTATTAAAGTCGATTTCATTAATCTTGTTAATGACCTGTCGCATCAGGGTGCCAGACTTCATATAGTTGTAGGCATCTTCGAAAACGCTGCGAACAAGCAGGCTGCGCGGATTGGCGTTACCATCAGCCGATAGGTCTTTTAGCGTTTTGAACAAATCATTATTTACGAAATCCAGCAACTCATCGCCGGTCATTCCTTCTTTGTTGGCAGCCCAATTGCGCCAGCGCAGGCGCTCTGGAATCGGCGAATAATACTCATCCTCTATGAGTTCGTACTCGTGTTCGCGGTCATCAAAGATTTTCAAAAAGAACATCCAGACAAGTTGGCTGATGCGCTGGGCGTCGCCGTCCACACCGGCATCTTTTCGCATTATGTCCTGGATGGTTTTTATCGCTGTGCCAACAGACATCTCTTATTCTTTCTATTCATGGAAACGTATGTAAATACGCCACACATAAATGGCGACGTGGTTGCAATTCTCCGGTTTCTATCAATCAACCACGAAGTGGTTGCAGTCAATAGCCGGGGGTTAGCGCCGACAGGCGCTTACCCCCGGAATAGATCCAAAAACCTTCCGACCCTGAAAGGGTCGCACATTGCCTGGTAACCTCGACCCTTTCAGGGTCGAAAATCCTATCAGTCCATTTCCGGGGGTTAGCGCCGCCAAGGCGCTTACCCCCGGAATAGATCAAAAAAACCTTTCGACCCTGAAAGGGTCGCACATTATCTCCACAAATATTTCTCGTTATATCGGATTTCGTATTTCTTCAGGAATTCCAGATATTCTTCCTGAAACGTAATCTTTCGGTGGTGATGTTTTTGTTTTGCTAAATACGATTTCACCTGAGGAATCTGGGACGCACCGATCGAAAAACCGCCGTAGCCATCCTGCCAATGAAATTTGGCAAACTCGCTTCCTTGTCCTTTAATCCATTGCGACGAACTCTTCTTTAATTCCTGTAACAGGTTTGCCAAGGCAACATTCTTGGATTGCGAAATCAATAGATGAACGTGGTTGGACGTGCCGCCGGCATCAATTAATCGTGAATCCATTTTCCGCGCAATCCCACCGAAATATGAAAACAATCGCGGTTCGATTTCCGGAGTAATAAGGTCTGCACGATCTTTGGTTGAAAATACCACGTGAACGAGAAGGCTGGTTAGTGTCTCTGCCATATTGCTTTCCGACTCCGTGCGACCCTTTCAGGGTCGAATCATGTTGGTGTCTGTTTCCGGGGGTTGCGCTTCGCTTAACCCCCGGCTATTAACTCTTTGCCCTCAGGGCAACTCAAACCCGCATAGAAAAGTCTCAGGTACAATCATCGACGCTGCGCAACTCGGGCCGGCATCAAAACGTCAACCACGAAGTGGTTGCAGTTAATAGCCGGGGGGTAGCGTCGCCAAGGCGCTTACCCCCGGAATAGATCAAAAAACCTTCCGACCCTGAAAGGGTCGCACTTCGCCGTTTCATTTCTATTATGCAACGCGATATAATTCCGATTCTAACTCGCGAACGGCCGCCAGATACCTGTCGCGACCGCCGAAGATTTTAATGATTTCCGTGACAGTGCCAAGCTGATTGATAGGTTGAACCTTTAAAACATTCAGGTTTTCTATTTCACCCAGGCCTTCGTCCGCGTATTTGTCCAGCAAAGCATCCAATATCGCGCGAGCCTGAGCACCGTATTTCGTAAAGTGATTTCGTTTACGAACGTTTTCGGCCCGCTCTCGTCTTGTAAGCGGCGGCTGATCGAACGCGAGATGACAGATTAAATCAAACGGATCAAGGTCACGCCCGACTTCTTCGGTAACTGCATCGACGAAAATACCATGTTCAGCCAGCTCATCGATTACGGCCTGCTTTCTGTCGGCCCCGTTCCACCGATTGATAAATGCGTCTAGCGAGGAAAATTCCTGCCGAATATTCTTTCGGGTGAAATCTTTCAACGATTCCGTTATCAATTTGCCATCTTTGCCGTAATACTGGACGCGCTCTGCGACAACAGAGACGGGAACGTCTTTTACATAATACTTCTGCCTGCGACCGCCGGGCTCGCTGGTAATAAAAACCTGCTCGGCCGGGTTCTGCTGGTCACCTTCCGCATTTTCGTTTCCCGGAGCTTCCCAGTCGTCCGGCGGAACAGGAGGATCGTCGGGTCCAGGTTCATAGATTTGAACTGGATCACCGTCAAAAGTGGGATCAGCAAAAAGCTCGGTCGCTTTTTTGAAATCCATTATGGTGAAGTAAAACTTGTCGTAATCTTCATTTATTCGCGTGCCACGCCCGATTATCTGTTTGAATTGCGTCATCGATTCGATGCGCTGGTCCAGAACAATCAATTTGCAGGTCTGCGCATCGACTCCGGTCGTCATTAGTTTTGATGTTGTGACAATTACCGGATAACGCGATTCAGGAAGGATAAAATTGTCGAGCTCTGCTTTGCCTTCCGGATTGTCGCCTGTAATCTGCATGACGTATTTACTGTTCTGGGCGACAAGGTCGCCGTTTTCGTTGATCACAGCCTGTCGCATACGTTCGGAGTGATCGATGTTTTCGCAAAAGACGATTGTTTTGTCGAAACGGTTTGTTGCCTTAAGGAATTCAGTTATTTTCTTTGCAACCAGTCGCGTGCGTTCCTCTAAGACTAGTGTCTGATCGTAATCGCGCTGGTTGTAAACACGATCTTCGATTTCTTTGCCGTATTTGTCCAGTTTGCCTTTCGGCGGCCGCCAACCGGTCAGGTCTTTATCGATATCAATTCTGACAACTTTATAGGGCGCGAGGAATCCGTCCTCGATTCCTTGTTTTAGTGAATAGGTAAAGATCGGCTCACCAAAATAATCAATGTTCGATATATCCCTGGTTTCGCGCGGTGTCGCAGTCATGCCTATCTGTGTGGCGGAAGAATAATATTCCAGGATTTCACGCCACGCGGAATCTTCGGCCGCGCTGCCGCGATGGCATTCGTCAACAACAATCAGGTCAAAGAAATCGCGCGAGAATTGTTTGTAGACGTTCCTATCTTCTTCAGTACCTGTGACAGCCTGATAAAGAGCAAGATATATCTCATAAGATGCGTCGGCCGTGCGTTTTGAAATCTTGGTCATCGCATTGCCGAACGGTTTAAAGTCGTTGGTTTTAGTCTGATCGACCAGAATGTTTCTGTCTGCGAGAAAAAGAATGCGTTTCTTTGCGCGCGATTTCCATAGGCGCCAGATAATCTGAAACGCCGTAAAAGTTTTTCCGGTGCCGGTTGCCATCACCAGCAGAATGCGGTTTTGACCTTTGGCTATTGCTTCAATCGTTCGGTTGATCGCCGTCAGTTGATAGTAACGTGGTGCTTTTTCATCGCCGCTTGTATAGTAATCCTGGCTGACGATTTTTTCCTGTTCGTCATCAATGCCTTTGCTGAGGCAATAGCGACGCCAAAGCTCTGACGGTGATGGAAATTCGGCAAGCGTAATCTCACGCTCAACTTCGCCCGACCTGACAGTCCTGTCGTGTTCGACAAACCCGTCCCCGTTTGATGTAAAGATAAACGGGATGTCCAATGTTTCGCCATATTCGATCGCCTGCTGCATACCTCCATTGACAGGATGGGTGTTATCCTTTGCCTCAACAATTGCGATTGGAATGTTAGGTTTGTAGTAAAGAATATAATCGGCCCGTTTGGCTTTCCCTCGACTGACTACCCTTCCTTTAACCTGAACACGGCCTTTTGTGAAATAGACCTCTTCGCGAACCTGGGTGAGGATATCCCATCCCGCCTCCTGTATCGCAGGTGTGATGAATTTTGTGCAGATGTCGCGTTCGCTTAGACTTTTCTTATTAATCGATTCCATTCGCAACGGCAGATATTCAGATTAAGGTGACAAGAGGTCGACGCAAGGAATTATACTATACGATTGATTACTTAAGAACTTCGTCAGGGATTGAACGAGGTTTTAGGACAGCATTTACGAATTCATTGGTGGCCAGGGACGGAGTTGAACCGCCGACACGCGGATTTTCAGTCCGCTGCTCTACCAACTGAGCTACCTGGCCATTTCCAAGCCTTCAGGGGCAAAGACCGCAAATATTAATGGACCCACTCCCGACTGTCAACCTAAACGCGGTGGTCGGGACCAGGGAAAAGCCGCCGTAAGTGAAAAGCACAAATGGAGACCTGAGTCGGGAATCAGCGAAAGCTGGTTTCTTAACCGATCACTGCCGACCGCCCCAGAGTTTGGCCAACTGCTGTCACACCCGTGACAACTGCATAAATGCTTCATTTTCAGGTCGTTACACCGTGACACCGCTTTTCATAACTCCAGTTTGTTGCAATCTGATGTCACACCTTTCGGAGATTGCCAGGAGCCAGTGATGCCAGCCATTCGCTCTGAACCGGAGACGACCGCGATGTGGCGGTTATATAGTTTTATGTCGGTTAAGTGCTTTATTTAGCGATCATACGGACATTACCATCCCCGCTGATATGTCACGTTACATTGCTATAGTTATAAGTCCGGTGGTTTAGCCAGCGCACCGCTACAACTTGACGATAAGTTAGAATTCGGCCAACTGCTGTCACACCTGTCACAGTACGGTAAGTTCTTTCCTGTCTATCACTACCGCTGTGACACATGCTGTGACACGATCGTCATCCGGCCCGAATTCGACCACTTGATGTCACAGTCGGGAATCGGTGAACACGATCTGCCATTGCGCGTGGACCAGAGCTTTTCGTTTTAGAGCTCACTAAAGCTCTTTACTTTTTAGTGACGTTTCAGCCAACATGTGCGTATAGATAGTTAGAAGACACCGTTACTGAATGTAACGGCCCTCTTTGAAAGAATTCGCAAAGGTCTGCAAATTCATCTAATGCGAGGAGGGCGGTACCCGCCAGGGCTCTACCGACATCAAAGTCTATGAGGATCTTGAATGATGCAGCAAGACCTGTACGTTTAGCATTCCACAAATTATTCATTGCGCTGATAGTACTTTCGATAAGTACAACGGGACTTACGGTCCTGAAAGCGCAATCAGCCGGTCCGAGCACGCCAGCCAGTCAGACCCCAGCTAATCAGACGGATGATGTGCGCGTTGCTCGAATCAGCCTTATTCAGTATTACGTCTCCATGATGCGCGGCGACGATCCTGACTGGTTCGACGCCACTGTGAACATGCCGGTGCAAACAGGAGATCGCCTTTACGTGGGAGATTCGGGGCTTTCCGAATTGCAGATCGGCAGTAACCTATTTGTCAGGCTTGAGGCAACAACGGGTCTGGACGTTCTGGATCTATCGAAAGAGCGATCGCAGTTTCGTATGTATTCTGGCTCTTTAACGGTAAATCTCCGCAGTCAGCCTACGCAAACAATAGAGATTGATACGCCAAGCGCCGCCGTAACGCTCAGCGACGCGGGGGAGTATCGTATTAATGTCCTTAGCGGCAAAAAGGCCGAAGTAGTTGTCTGGCGCGGCAACGCTGAAGTTTATGATGGTGATGAGATTCTGGTTCGAGCCGGACATCAAATGGTCTTACTGACAGACGAAAAGACTTCTTACATGATTACGGATGTGCCGGAACAAGACGCCTGGGATCAATGGAATCAAAAACGAGATGAACAGCTTGCGCAAGAAGCCGCCAGTTTGAATGACATTGCTGACAATCAATCAATTGAGGGAGTTGAAGACCTGACCGACAACGGCCAATGGATCAACACGGCCGATTATGGTGAAGTGTGGACTCCGAATGATGTCAGCGACGATTGGGCCCCTTACCAGGATGGTGGATGGGTCTGGCGCGATCCGTGTGGATGGACATGGGTATCTTCCGAATCGTGGGGATGGGCACCATACCACTATGGCACTTGGACGTGTATTAATGGTCGATGGTGCTGGGTGCCGGGAGGCGACAGAAACTATTCGCCAGCGCAGGTTGGTTTTATCGGATATGGCAATGGAAGGATCGGCTGGGTGCCTCTTGCTCCTGGCGAAAGATCAGTCAGGCGCGGATCTGCGATGGACCGCAATGGCGTTCGCTACGGCAACCAAAACAACCGTAATGCTGTTTCAGTTGCAACTAAGGATGGATTCAGCGGCGGCCCATTGATGCACCACAACCCGGTTGTTGCCAAAAAAGGTGATGCACCGGGCCGAGCTATCTCTGGTCCGAACGTAATGCCGACAAAGAATAGTCTTTCACCCACAATAGACGGAAAGGCCATTTTTGCGAGGCCGACGCCGACGTACTTCAACCGGGCTGTCGTCGTTCATAACAACAGTGTGCCCGTTGTGCGCTCGTTCGATGATAAGGTGGCGGAGATCAAAGCAAACGGAGGCGCTCCCGTTGCTGCCGTACAAAAAACACCGACTGGCGGCACGCAAACACAAATAGTCACATCGCAGCCTGGTGCGGCAAACAGATCTAACGGTGCTGCAACCACTATGCAGTCCCCGAACCGGCTCGTTCCGGCTGGCGCTATGGAGGGTGGCCAGCGAACGACCGTGCAGTCTCAGGGTAATAGCTATAGCCAGCAAAATACCGCCGACCGCGGCCCACGCAATGTTCAGCAACCGCAGGTCGCGGTCAAGCAGCAAAACGGCGAACAAGGGTCCAAACAAGTCACGCAGCCGCCCCGCGGAAACACGTATCAACCGCAACGAACCGCATCTACTCCTGAACGTAATAATCAGGATGTGCAACGGAACGCTCAGCAACAACAAGAGCAAGAACGGCAGGAGCAAGAACGGCAGGAGCAAGAGCGACAACGTGCCGTGCAACAACAGCAGGACCTTGAGCGTCAACGCCAGCATCAGGCAGACCAAGAGCGTCAGCGACAGCAGCAGGAACAACAACGGCAAGAACAGGCGCGCCAGCAGCAACAGCAAGATCAAGAGCGTCAACGTCGCGAACAAGAACAGCAACAACAGGAGCAAACGCGTCAACAACAGCAACGCCAACAAGAACAACAGCGACAGCAACAAGCTGAGCAGGAACATCAGCGGCAGCAACAGGAACAACAGCGCCAGCAACAAGAGCAGCAGCGCCAGCAACAAGAGCAGCAGCGCCAACAACAGGAACAGCAACGGCAGGAACAACAACGCCAGCAACAGGAACAACAGCGCCAGCAACAAGAGCAGCAGCGCCAGCAACAAGAACAACAACGCCAGCAGCAGGAACAGCAGCGGCAGCAACAACAAAAGAAACCTGGAGGCAACGTTTAAGAATCGCTTAGAAACCTCATCGAATTAAACACCTCTCGTAAGGTCTGACCAATTCAGGCGATGGACGTTCAGCATCCGAACGTCCATCGCCAAAAATATATTTTAAAATCGTTTCCTCAATTATGCGTCGGTCGCGCCAGAACATTTTTGCTTTGCCTGTCGAGATTCGGATGCGGTGCTCGGAACTGTATTGGTTAGAAAAGATTGATACTGACCAGCAGAAAACGAAGTGGCCGCCATTCTGTGGCATTTATGAGTTTCTCCCTTCATTTTTTGGCTGCTGAGGGTTGCGGGTAATCATTTTTCGCGATGAAATTCTGGCGACCGGTTTATTGCAATTCTCGATGTCAGCATGCCGAAGGCACGAGGGTTCGAAGTACTCGGTGAGAATCAGACTATCGAGTTTTAATTAAGGCTTTCGAAAAATTGATAGCGATGAACAGAAATATATCAACCGAACAATACAAAAGGGAGCTGGTCAGCTCCCTACGCTTAAGAAAAATATGGCTCCTGAGGTAGGACTCGAACCTACAACCCTTCGGTTAACAGCATAATTTACAGAAGCTATCTTACTGATTCTTCGTGCTTTTTTGGTTGGGTTGACTCACGGTTTTACAAGGTGTTTGGGAGGAAATTGTTCAGTAATTGTTCAGTGAACAATCGGTGAACAATTAACTGAACAAAAGCGCTTGAGATCGACAATTTTGGCCCTCAGTGCCATGCAAGTCGACATTTGGAACTGTCCTTATAGAATAGAAAGTTGTAGGCTTAAATACTTTCGAATGAGAGATGTGGCGCTTCGCGGAATGTCTCATTCTACATCAGGTTGTGCCAATCGGCTCTTTCACATCAGAATCTCGCCGGTTTCGCAGCCGACCTTCGGCTGGTTTATTCAGTATCAATTAATCTGATTGCGTACTCTGTTCCGTCCGTAACGCTTTGCCGGCG
The DNA here is from genome assembly GCA_035652355.1 of Blastocatellia bacterium. Classification (GTDB taxonomy): domain Bacteria; phylum Acidobacteriota; class Blastocatellia; order DASRDY01; family DASRDY01; genus DASRDY01. The sequence continues at coordinate 904 of DASRDY010000259.1, read as the reverse complement.
ATCATTCTCGACGCTCTGACAGCAATGGATAGGGTGATGTGAACCTTCCTCGTTGGCGCCCGTAATTTCTCGCCCCGAAAAAGTCCAGCCCGGTTTTAGTAGCTCTCTCTTTTGCGGTGAATTTCTGTTTCGGGTCTCCTGAGCCGTTGAATTGTGTGATATTCGCCCTTGCTCCTGCATTGAGACTGGTCGAAGTTATCTCCTCCCCGAACGGCTGGTAATCGTGCCAGCTCACACTGCGCCATTCTGGTCGGTTATCACGCGCGGTGTCCCAAGGTGGTCAGGTGTTGTGTATTCTATAGCTGCCGTCCCGGGCTGTCGGGAGGGTCATACATATTCAACAGCTTTGGCGATTTTGCCGACGGCAAACCAACTTCTTTTACATAGGCGTTTGTAGGCAATCATAAAAATCTGAAACCCGCCTTCGACTTCGCACACTTACGAAGCACTTGCCGGAATCGTTGTCATTGGCTGAAGCTATCTTGAACTACAACCCTCGGAGGTCGTGATGGAATCTTTTTCACAGGACATTCGCTATAGTCTGCGACTGCTAATAAAAAATCCCACATATTCGGTAATCGCAGTCATTACTCTGGCGCTGGGTATTGGCGCCAACACCGCCATTTTCAGTGTTGTTTATGGAGTCTTGTTAAAGCCGTTGCTCTATAAAAATCCAGAACAACTGGTCAGGATTTATTCAAGCTTTGTAGGCCTGCACGGACCAGATCAACAGCGGGCCTGGCTTTCGCCGCCTGAACTGGTGGACTTGCAACGCGATAGTCATTCCTGGCAATCACTTGACGGCTGGGCAAACGGTGGTGCGAATCTTACTGGAGGAACGCAGCCGATCAGAGTTACCGTATCAAATGTAACCGGCGGTATCTTTCAGAACCTTGGAGTTTCG
>DASRDY010000258.1:0-10259 GCA_035652355.1 Blastocatellia bacterium | reverse complement strand
CCTCCGCAACCTGCTTAGATAAATTATAGGGAAACCGAAACCCGACTACGTCTGAGCCATACTTCCAATAGCCGCACAGATTCCGAAGCCCCATAATCTCTTCTTTGCTGACCACTGCTCTCTGTTCGATGTAAGTTGAATAATGAATGGAGTCACGATTATCGTTTACCGCTGCATTAGTGGAGGTTCTCTCCTTTTCTTTTTCAGCCTCGCCTATCAGATCGGAAATCCATTTAGCAGCTCTCGGCTCATTGGTTCGAAACAGAATCTTCAGATTCGGTGTCGCCAGCATCGTCTCTGCCGCTGTCCCGTAGTATTGCTCGAATTGACTCTTTCCCTGCGTACCGAGCACAATCTTTACTCCGAATTTCCTTCCTTCGGACAGACTGACCTCCAGTGCGGGCAATCGCTTCAGCGAGTGAACTTCGTCAACAACGACCCAGCACGGATGCTTTGATCCCCATTCGGCGTCACAAGACATCAGCCGCTTGAGCAGGATATTGAGAAAGACTGCCTGAAGTGGTCGCAAGGCATCCCTGGTATCGTTGATCGAGGTAATGAAGATCCATCCCTTACGATGCTTCGCCCACCTGGTCAGCGAAATATTCTTTCTGCAATCGGAAGCATTCGGCAAAAGTTTTAAGACAGCACCGACTTCAGCCATGCTTCCAAGCACACCGCCGCGCTGATTACCCGCATTGTGATCGATGTAGTGAGCGTGCTCTGTCCCTTTAACCAGCCGGTCGATCTCTTTGGCGTTCTGCAACCAGTCTACTATCTGCTCAGGCGTAGGACTGAATTCCAGCATTCGACTAAAGATCGAGCGTGAAGCTGTCACGAAGAATTGCGCGGTGGGGCTGCTGTTCTCTTTTCCTGGAAAGAAGCTTTCGGAAACAAGTTTGTAGTCGGTCTGGTACTCAACTTCCAGAGTCGGCGACCAGAACGGCGACCTCAAGTCGAGCGGATTAAGAATAATGTCGCCGCGTTCCGGAGAGTAGTGGCGTTTGATAAACTCGCAGGCCGGATCGTAGACGATTGCCGCCTCTGCCGGTCGACGACTGGCAATCTGCCGCAGGAAACTATGGATGATCTGGCTCTTCCCTGTCCCTGAATCACCGAGCAATAACGTATGTTGAAATTCGTTCTCGCGCGGGATACGCAGCCAGTATCTCTTCTCCTTAAGACCGAACCGTCTCATCAATTTGGTTAACATCCTACCTTCCTTTCGAGCGGGACAATCTCGATTCCAATACCATCGTGCCGGCTGAACAGGTTGAGTTTCTTCGTGGCGTCGTCAGTACCGCGAATCTTTTTGCCGTCAGTTCTCTCACGGTTTGCTCTGCGGTCGAACCAGATTGCGACAGTATTCCCAAGCAGAAAGATCGCAACTCCGAAGGCGACGTCTTCTAAAAGGAGCAGCATAAAGTCTGTATCAGGGTAGATGTTCCTTGCGAACCATGCAGCCATTTCGCTGTTCTGTATTGGGACCTCCTGCCAGCGAAAACTTGTGTATTCGATTCCAGGTTTGAGCCTGAATTGATAGGACTTCTTCTTTTCCCCGATGATTACAGGTCTGCTGTTTTCGTCCTTCGTTGGTTCCGCCTGATCGTCTGTTACTCCCAGAATCGACTCCTTACCGGAAGGATCGTTCACGGTTCTTACCAGCAGGACGTACCTGCTGTTAATCCTGAATGGACACTTGGAGAGTGCCTGCGACCATACATATTTCGGCAGATAGAGTTGTTGTAGAGGTCTTAACTGCGCAAAGGTACAGAACCAGATGAACGGCAATGTCGCGGCAATTGCGACGCCGATACATATCTTATTGTAGCGTTGGACCCGCTTCGCCGAGTTCCTGATGCTGGTCCATCCTTCTTCGGTAAAGAATCTTTTAAACGACATAATCGCTCCTCATCTCTGAGTTGTTTGTCTTAAGGCGCGGGACTCGTTCAGTACCTGTTTCACGTACTGAGGGGTGTTCTCCTGGGCGTCTTTTCGCAATCGTTCCCACTCCTCAGGAGTTAACTTGTCGTTTGCAACCAGACGAAAAGCATTGCCCAGAAGGAAGCGAATTCGGGTCACTTCCTCAAAGATCAGCCTCTCGTTTCTGGACAATCCGTTAGCAAGATCGAGTTCTGTGATGGTCAGTCTGCGACACCAGTCGTTCGGATTTTCCCCGCTTGCCAGCGCGGCTTTCGTCAGTTGTTCCCACTGATTTTCGTCCAGTCTGAAGACCACAATGTGAGTTTTTATTCTTTTTCGCATGGAGTAATTCCCGTTTCTCTTGTTTACATTTTGTTTCTTTTGTAAACATCGCGTTTCTCGAAGAAACGCGAGTCGAATATCCTCTTTAAAAGCAATGGTTACTTAGAGAAACAAATGTTTCTCGGCGTAACGCGAAAGCACCCCTGGAAGCGGGGATGACGTGTCCCGATAAATCGGATGCGAAGCATCCCACCGCCAAACCGCGAGCACTGAGAAGACCTGAACGCTGACCACAAGATTATTTCCGCCTCAAATCAGCTTGCTGGAACCGACGATGTCTGGTTCAGCTTTGGTGATTCAATAACAGATGAAACCGGCAACTTGTCGGCTGCGGATTCCCGTTTGGAGTTATCATTACCGTTCCGATTGCTTCCCGACTTAACGCCTTTACTGTTTCCATTACTCGCTGGTTTAGCTCCTGATATTTCCTGTTTGGAACCGATATGATTACCGTTTCTGTTTGCGGCAAGACCGGCGATAAGCTCCTCAGCGCCGCTCAGATAACTCTCCGTTACCTCCTTTACCGACTGTTTAAGGCTTTCAGTCAAGGGCGTTATTGCTTTACGTTCAGCCAGCAGATCAGGCAGTACAAACTCCTGGACTGGCGCGGTAATCGCAACCGTAATGATCCTCTGACCATCATTGGTAGCTTCATTAATGTCGATCTTCAGACTCTCTTTCGATCTTGGCATAAGCAAATTACTCCTCAGTTTTTGATATGTTCTGGTAACCTCTGGCGCTCCCAGCCGCAGGCTGTTACCTCAGCCGAAGACGCGAATGGATTCGGGATAACAACTCCTTCGAGACGCTCAGCCATGAAAACCTGTGCGCCATCTTCGCCCTTTTCATTGCTCGGAATTCTTATCAGGATGGCTGGTCCACTCGCCTTATCAGCGCCAAGCGAGAGCACTTCTATTCCGATAGGCTCAGGTCGATAACGAAGATAAAGAGTCCCTTTAGCGGAAAGTATCGACCCTTTTTCCGGTCCTGCCGCAAGTCCTGGCGGCAGGAGCTCGTCCTTTTGAAGTGTGGTAATGAGCTGCCCGACAGTTTGCACTGCATGCCCGCCTAACTTCTCGGTAATTGCGCAAAGACTCGCTGCCGTCGCAACCGCTGACGCTTCCCGCAGTCTTTCTGCAGTGTGTGCAACCTCTCCATTGATTGTGTTCTCGAGAGCCCGTGACTGAGAAAGAGTGGTTATAGACTGGTCTTCACTCTCCGCTGTTTTAATCCAGACGTGTGGTTCCACCAGTCCAATCCTTCTGGAAAAACTGCTGGCTACCGAAAGCAGCATCACCAGTCCAGCGGTAACACCGACCACAACAACAGGCGGTATCCTGACTTTGATCTTTTTCATGCTGCCTCCTCAACCACCTTCATTCCGAAGGCACTAAAGAGCAACTCCTCCACTTCAGGGTTAGGAGTATTGGCTGCTTCCTCCAGTCTTCCGATGCCGGCGGCAAGATTAAGCAATTCCTTCTGGTCCTTACCCAGGCAGGAGAGATACTCGAGCAGAACGTCCTCAGTCAGCCGGTTAATCCCGTCTTCAACCAGAGCTTCGAGCAGATCGATCGATTCTCTCAAAGCAGGTTTGTCTCTTACTTCCGGCATATCCCAGCGGATCAAATGGAGAATGTTGACCACTGATGCAAGTAGTTCGGGCGACGCCAATGGCACACGCGAGCGCAGAATAAAGATTTCTTCTATGGGAGTCGGCAGTTCAACCCAGGCAACTTCGCAGCGTGATTTTAGCGGATCGGAAAGAGAACGAAGATTATTAGAGGTCAGGATCACAATCGGACTGTGTTCCCGTTCCCTGACGCCGATGATTCCCCGCAGCTTCGGAACATTAGCCCATCCGCGCGCCAAAGGCTGAAGCAGAGTGTTCTGAAGTTTGAGACTCAGCTTTTCAACTTCATCTATTACCAGGACCGGTGGAGCCTGATTATTTTCAGCGGCGTCTTTGGCGTAAGCATAAGCATCGAGAATCTCTCCTCGATTGAAACACTCTTCCGACCATTTCATCTGCTCGGCAACAGCTCTCGACTCGCCTGATGCAATCGCATTTTTAAAGGCATTTGCTTGAGCTTCCCGATCCCAGCCACCGTAAACTTCATAAGTTTCCTGACCTTCAATACCCGGGACATAGAACATGGTCAGGTTGCAGGCCTTGGCTAATGCTTCTGCCGTAGCTGTCTTGCCGCCGCCACGATGACCGCCAAGCAGAATCGGTTTGCAGCGACGCAAGCCCAGAGCGATCACATTCAATACCTGTGGTTGCGGAACATAACCTGTTCGGGAAAGCAACTCCGCCAGACCTATCTTTCCTTCGGTCCGGACCAAAGGTCTGGGATTGACACTTGGTTTGTCGGGATTGAGAGGCTCCATTTACTTATCCTCCCCAAGCACCGCCAGAGCCAGGCGCTTCATCTCCGGAGACATTCTCGGCAAGGCTGCTTTGATTTCATCGGGAGAACCGCTGGTCAGAAGATCGGCCATCTCGCGCATACTGAGTCCGGTAGAGACCCGAACAATGTTCGGATCGGATTCCGCGACTACCTCATCCGATTTGATTTCGGGAATGGCATCGATCCCTTTGGTTTCAGCAGGAAGATCGGTGATCAGGATATAGCCTGAAGTATCAGCAAGGACTTCCACGAAACCTGCTTGCTGCTGCCCTGTATTACTGACGACACCGCTCAACTCATCGGTAGCTGGACTGACGGCTCCATCGTTGACGATTACCGAGTTGCCTCGATTGGTAGCGAGGGCGGCTCCCAGGTTGACAGCCGAACTTCCCAGTTTCGAGAGCGTCTTCCTCCAACCGGAAGAGAGCTGATGACGTTTTCCTCTCAAACCTTCTGCCCCATCAGTACCAACCACTTCGCCATTCAACTTGACGTAATGTCCGGATGACGAATCGAGGAAGCCGAAGGCGTTGATGAATGCCCGATCAGCTTCACTACCGCGAACATTGCCGACGAAGATCGTTCCTCTTTTCAGCGACCAGCCCTCGCCCTGAACATCACGTGTCAATTCCAGTCTGACCAGAGAACCTATTCTTAATGTGTAGACTGCTCCTAGTGTTCTGACCGGCAGCACGGATCCAAAGTTCGGTAACACCACCGGCGCGATTTTCTTCAGGCTGACTTGGAGGTTCTGCAAATCTGTTCGATACGCGCCGGTATTTCTTTGATTAACAGCCGTGGACTGGGAATCTGAAATATAAGTGGAAGTCTCTCGCCTTCTAAGAGTCGGCAAACTGCTGTTCGCTTGCTCAGTTTTTTCAGAGATATTTCGGGAACTTTGGAGTGTTCCCTTCTGTTCCTGCCTGGAGTTCGAAGGCTCAAGGTAAAGGCTTGTTTCTCTCGGATTAACTGTCTGTCCAAACGATGGCAGAGCGAATTGTGAACCCTGAGCCTGCATCGGTGGAGCAGTCTGATTTGTGGTCTTTGCAGGAGAAGTATCTGTTTGCGCTGTCGCGTGTCCGCCACCATTATATTCTTCCTGGGCTTGCTTAGTCGCCTGATCGGTCAAAGTTGAGCCGTCAGCTGGAGCGGAAACAGGACCGGATAGTTCTTTCGGTCTCTCCTTCACTTCATAATTAATCTTCTGTTTGCGACCGGCATAGGCGTAGATAGATATTGCAGCCAATGCAAATAGCGCTATTAAGACGCCGACAAATATCTTCTGACGATGGTGTTTCTTCGCCAGCTTCTCTGTTGCCGGATCGGTCGCCGGCATGTTGTCATCCTCAGATTCTATATTCCTTGTAGTCTCGTCCGGAACACTGCTCGGCAATAGCTTTTTGCTGAGATAAGGACTGGCATTCACTGTTTCATCGACTGACGAATGGTTGCCATTAATATTCATACTCATAGTTACTCCTCCTCTAATGAGATTTCCGCGTCAGGTCCGTCGCTGCCGGCTCATCCGCGGCATCAACCTGACCTATCGCAACCTTCAAATGCTGCTTTGCTCCGAGTATTGGCGCTTCAAACAGAAGCGCATAGTAGACGGTCGTTCCCGCAGGAAGGGTGTTGTTTATCGTAGTGGTTTCCGCCTGAACCTTCTTGATCTGTTCGACTTGAAGCGGCTTGTTTTTATCGCCCAATGTTTCGATAAACACATCCGGATGATCGCTCACAACCCGCAGCGGATCGCTGGTGGCGTTGCGCGCCGCCACAACCACCATCCGGAAATGTTCGTCCAGTTGGACCGGCTGTCCGCTGGAAAGAGTGAGACCGTGAATCGGAGGTGTCCAGTTCTTGAATGCCTTCTGATCCTTAATGGCATTAGCCAGGGCATTCTTCAACAGCTCATTTGCCGCGGAAATGTTGCCTGATATCTTTTTGGCGTGAGTGTCTATCTCAAGCGAAACGGGAGTAAGCGTTAGTTTCGGTGTTAAGGAAACATCTGCTTTTGTCTCTTCTTTTTCTGGTGTTGTCTGCGCGATTACTTTGTTCTCTGCCGGCTTTGTCGCTTCGGCTTCGCGCAGATTGGTTGCCAGCCCCGCCGCCTGTCTTGATGCGATAACTTTGTTGCGGTCGTAACGCAGGACACAGCGATAGGCGCTTTTAGCAGGCTCACTGGTCGGATAGAGCAGGAAAGGAATAACCAGACCGCTGGTCATCTGGATGCTGATCTCGACGGGAGCATTGAAGCCGCCTGGATTTTCTTTGGAAGGCGGCGCTGGTCGCAAAACTATAAAATGATCCGTTCGCTTGGTGGGAGAATCATCGATGTAGACCATATTGGAGTTCCCGCCGTGCCAACGGAAGAAGGAATCGCTCTCAGGGAATTCGATTACCAGGACACCGTTCTCTACCAGACCAAGCTTGACCAGATTGGGATTAGTATCGAATGAAACGGTAACTTCGCCGCCAAGAAAGTCTGCTTTCGGTTTCGATTCTGGCTCCTTTTTTTTGGAAACAACTCTCTTCTGCGGAGTCTTCCCTTTATGAACAGTTTGTCCGAGAAGAGGAACGCTGATTAAAGACAGAACCATCCCGATGATTATTGCTCTTCGCATAACCGATCTCCTGTAAAACTGATAAATGGTTAAAACTATTGAACTGAGACAGAAGACTGAACCGACGACTGCGCATTCAACCCGGAGCCGCTCACTGACGCCGGTATGGTCACTTCTTTGTAATCGAGCAGATCGAAGACAAGAAAGCCGGTGTTCTGGTTGCGCTCGTCACGGCCCTTATCCCTATCGGCTATCAGCTTCAATTTAAAGATGAGTTGCCGGCTCTGTATCTGAGTTGCGCCGCCAACCCGCCGCGTGATCTCCTGCAGACCAATGACATCTACCCGGTAAGGATCATCATGATCCACCGTCACTGAAAGGGGTTTCCATGTCGCCTGCCAGTTCTCGTCTCGCTCCCTTTCAAGCTCTCCGTTCTGCTTCATCAGGTCAGAAAGCGCCTTTGCCGCGTGCGGCTCCATCATTTTAAAGAGTCGCTCGATGTCTTTCGTTCTTGTGAGGGGATCCACGGCAAATCTGGCTTCGCACCATCTGTTAGCGAGCGCCCGCTTGTCTCCATCGCCTGGCTGATCAATGCCGAAGGAGACAGCACTACCAACTGCTTTATCGTTTGCAAGGATAACGTAGTCTCCTGCTGCCGTGCGATCGACAACTATCCGGTCCGGTCGACGAAAGTACATCCAGATATTGCAGGTAATGCTCAACAGGAGGAGGAGAACTAAGATCGTGGCAGCCTGCGTCATCCTGAATAACAGGCGAATGTCATTAACATCTCGATAAGGAATCGCCATTATCGAATCGTCTGCGCTTTGGAGTTCATCTTTCATCGCTCCCTCTACGGCTGCTGGCAATCCATTGATTACTTCTGTGCTCATAGTCTTCCTTTGAACCTACCTGATCGAAGTTTTGAGTTGAACCGACGCTCACTGAACAAGAAGCTCACGTGGTCGCTCGGTCATTTCTTCATCTGTTGCCGCAATCAGCCGCGATTGATCTATTGTCTTGGCCCAACTGAGCAGAGCCTTCACCAGAAAAAATCCCAATTGCTCGAGCTCACATTGAGTTATGTCAATAATCAACTCCGGATCATCCGCCGAGGTATGAGCAACCATAAAGTCGTCCAGAAACTCTTCCAGACTCACTCTTTTCGATTTCTGCGGTCGCTCGTTCATCGCGCCCCTTCGCGGCCAGTGTTAATTGATCGACAGTCAGAAAAACAATATTCGTGCCAGGACCTGCGATGCCGCCGTAGCTCTAAATCACGCCAAACTTGAACTGAACACTTTACTTTTCCCCCAGAATCCTTGGTTGGGCCGCTGATTTAGCAGATGGAAACAGACTTTACTTGCATAGCGAAAGTGTTCATTTATTGCTTGGTCTGATTTAGATATTGGACATTGAGCTTGTACAGCCTCCAATTAGTGCCTTTTCTTAGCTGAAACACAGAAGGAAATCATCGAATACCTGCTGAAGTCTTCGTGTTGACCACCTACATGACCACGAACGCCCAATCTGCCAGCTCTGCGTAAATTGCTGAAGTGGCAGAAACTTCCTCCGCTTCAAACCGTTCTCGATCTACTATGAACATAGCAAGAATGCGCCTTTGGCCGCACCTCTCAGAATGTAACCATATGCAAAACCGGGTATTATGAAATTTGGCCGCTCTGTTGACCATCTACGTGACCACGGTGGTCAATTCTTCTGTTTTTCTTAAGCTGTTGATTCAGAGAAGCTTATTGATCTTGAACTGTTCCTGTTGACCGCCTACATGACCAAAATTAACAGCTTAAGAATTAATAAACAGCGAAAAATGAATAGATTCAGGACATTTTGACAATGATCGGAGTAAAGCCGCATGTATAACGGAATAGAAACCGGACAGACTGGTGGAGGTTAAATCAAGCTGTTTTATGAATGTGCGTCAGATCGATCTATTATTGAATATAGATTGATCTCGTTGTCCTGCTGGATGAAGTCTTCGGTTGGATTGAAGAGGAACTATTCAAGGGCGCTTCTGTAAGATAGTTGCTGATTTGTCTGAGCTGCTCAATGCTCGGCAGATCAGAATGTTCGTCATCTGGCTGTTTCTCTGCTTTTTCGTTGGAGGCACCAAGGTAGATCAGCCGTTTGAATAGAGTTATTCCTTTAGCCACATACTCCATGGTTTCGCTATAGGGAGGCACTCCTCCTGTTTTCCGGCCGGCCGGATTTATGATCCTGCCATTCGAAAGAATTAGCGGGTATCCTTCGCGAAATGCGATCACGGTCTGTTCGCCGGCATTATAAGCCGCCAGTATTAAGTCAAGGTGGCCGTCAAACTTCCGTGATAGCTCCTTTACATAGCGAGCGGCGGCGTCAATCGCCTGCGCCGGCTCATAGGGATTCTTTAAATTGAAGCGTTCAGCAGTGGAAGGAATAAACTGCATCATCCCTTTTGCTCCTCTAGGAGATACAGAATCAGGCCGGAAGCGAGATTCAAGATAGGCTATTGTCCACAGCAGCCGCGGATCGACTCCGTGTTTCGCAGCGGCTTCTCTGATATAGGGCTCATAAACACGCGCCCGTTCTATCACACCGGCTTCCTGGGAATGCACGGAGATGCAACACAATAAAACCAGAAACAAACATTCGAGTATTCTCTTCATCTGTTCCCTGCCAAAAGCTCGATTGCTAAATCGTTGCTCAGCAGCAATGCCGATGCCGGCCGCTCTCTGGCACATCGGTTGTAATGCGAACTTCCGTCTGCAACTTTCGATAATCCGGAGAACGAAACTATGAAACCGAAGCAGTGGTCTAGAAACAGCAGTTATTCTGAACGACTTCTTATCTGGGCAGGATTCATCAGCTCAATCAAGGCATTGCTGATTTATGCTCTTGGAATTCCTATTGCCCTGGTACTGGCGGCGCATCCTGCCGCCGCGCAATCTGTGCTGCAGGGCAATCCTCAGCAACCGATCAACTGGGTGCGCACTCTGGTAAACCTGCTGGTCTGGGTGATGGTAGC
>DASRDY010000257.1:0-7200 GCA_035652355.1 Blastocatellia bacterium | reverse complement strand
GAGGTCCGACACGGTCAAGATATCCGCCTGCTGATTTCGTCTCCTTGTCCTGGACGAGTTCGATTATACCTACGCCGCCGATGATTCTGACATCACCTACATTAGGGATCGACTTCAATGAAATCAGCCTGGATTTCAGATGTTCTTCCAGCCTGGATACGCGCTTCAACACATCTTCATCACGGAAAATGTTTAAACTCTCAATTCCGACGGCGCAACCGAGCGGATTAGCTGTAAACGAGTGACCGTGGAAAAACGTTTTTGCTCTGTCATTGCTCAGAAAAGCTTCATAAACGGCCTCTGTCGATGCCGTAACTGCCATCGCCATATACCCAGCTGTGAGGCCTTTTGAAAGACAGATAATATCCGGCGAGACAGATGCGTGATTGCACGCAAACATCTTTCCTGTACGACCAAACCCGGTCATGACTTCATCGGCAATCATCAGGATATTGTTTTTGTCGCAAAGTTGCCGAACACCACTTAGAAACTCTGGTGGCCAGACGATCATTCCACCGGCCCCTTGTAGCATTGGTTCGACCAGCACAGCTGCAACCTCGCCTCTGCTTTCTAACAGAGTCTTTTCCAGGTCACCTAAGCAATCAATTTTACAATCTTCTCGACGCAGTCCAAGGGGACACCTATAACAATACGGAGCGTCAACTCGCTTAACGCGAAACATCAACGGCATAAATGCCTTGGTAAAAATCCCCTCTTCGCTCGCCGACATAGCGCCAACCGTGTCGCCGTGATATGCGTGGTGCATAGTGACGAAGGTTCGGCGTTTTTCCTCGCCGCGATTGAGCCAGTATTGGAAGGCCATCTTCAGTGCGACTTCGACCGCGGTTGACCCGTTATCTGAATAGAATATTCGGTTGAGCCCATGAGGCAATATTTCGATCAGGCGTTCGGCAAGCTCCACTGCACGTGGGTGAGTGAACCCAGCGAACATCACATGTTCCAGTTCTGCCGCCTGCTTTGCAATCGCCGCATTTAATCTTGGGTGACTATGTCCATGAATATTGACCCACCATGAAGAGATGCCATCCAGTATTTGGCGGCCGTCTTCGGTGTAGAGGTACACACCCTCTGCACGTGTGATAGGGATCGGCAGCGGAGCGATCTTTTCTTGTGTATATGGATGCCAGAGATGCGCGCGGTCTCTGGAAACGAGGTCCGTGGGTTTCTGCGCACTTTTCACCGGAACAGCTCCCACAGATGACCGTTCTGATCTAATTCTGTTTCTGCCCATACAGAGAGAGTCTTTGCGTTTAAGTCTTCGAAGAACGGCATACAGCCCAGAACGTGCACGTTGCCGAAGGTCTCTATTGCTTCCCGATTATCTGCCGAAGGGTTGCCGACCATAACAACACCTGCGATTGGAATTTCCCGTTTTCTGAGTGCTTCTAACGTCAGAAGAGAATGATTGATCGTGCCGAGCGTTGATCGCACAGCAACAACCGCAGGGAGATTGAGAGTCGAGATGACATCAATGATCATCTCCTTGTCATTAATCGGAACCAGCAGTCCGCCGGCACCTTCGACGATCCAGATCGTTTCATCTGTATTATTGGTTTCTTTTTGTTTTAGTGCATCCAGAGCATCTTTAATTGCTACGGACTTGTCTTCAAGCCGCGCCGCGAACAACGGCGCCAAAGGAGCTTTCAACCGGACACCGACGTCGACAATCTCTGTGGGATTGCAGCCGCCGAGCTCTCGTACGGTCGCCGTATCGTCATCTTCGTAGCAACCGGTCTGAAACGGCTTCCAGTAGCGGATTTGCGAGGCATAAGGCCGCAAATGATGCACCAGGGCGGCGGAAACAACAGTTTTACCAACGCCGGTATCCGAACCTGTTACAAAGAGGCCACGGAGCATGACTTACTCTCAATAGTGCTGATTACGTTTGTCAGCGACTTGACAAATGACCGTATAACTTCTTCCGTAAGGCCGCAATTTACAGAGATTCTCAGTCGCGCCGTTCCTTCCGGAACAGTCGGCGGCCGGATCGCCCGTATGTCGTATCCCAGGGCTTGTAATTCTGCCGCTGCGGCAAGGGTGACTTCATTATCCCCGATCACTACTGGAATTACTGGTGAATCGCTCTGTTCGACTTCGAATCCGTTTTCGATCAATAACTGCCTGAACAAAGCTGACTTTTGTCCGACGGCGAGTCGGCGTTCAGGTTCATTTTCGATAACATCTAACGATGCCGTCAACGCATCTGCCATGGCTGGGGGTGGAGCCGTCGAAAAGATAAACGTTCTTGCTCGTTGGACCAGATATTCAATCGCCCACGCCGGTCCGGCGACAAATGCTCCGCCGACTCCTAGAGCTTTGCCGGCGGGATTGATGGAAATAATTTTCGCGTTGTCGAGCCCCGCTTGTTCTATCAGTCCGGTCCCGCGCTCGCCGTACAGTCCGACTGCATGGGCTTCATCGACGATCAGTACCGCGCCGGTTTCGGCGCAAAGGTCGACATATTTGCGAAGAGGAGCTTTATCGCCGTCCATTCCAAACAACGATTCGCTAACGATGAAACGTTCGCCGGTGCCTTCGGCGGATCCCAGCATCTCTCTCAGGGCTTTGACATCACAATGCGGAAAGATTCTTTTATCTGCCTTCGACAACCGGATCCCGTCAATAAGCGACGCGTGATTTAGTTGATCCGAAAAAACCAGATCGCCTTTCTCAAGGAAAGTGGAGAGAACCGCCAGGTTCGCCGCATAACCGCTACCGAAATATAGTGACCGCTCTGATTGTTTAAAGCGAGCGAATCGCGTTTCGACCTCTTCAAATGGTTTTTGACGAACTCGCAACAAACGCGAAGCTGTTGATCCCGCACCATGATCGAGAATTGCAGCGGCCATCCTCGCTTTTACAAGCGGATGTTTGGATAACAAAAGATAGTCGTTCGATGAAAGATCGACACCTGACGGTTCGGAAAGCTGTCGGGTCAATCCCGCAGACTCGATCTGTTCCAGTCGCCGCTTGATCTTTGATTCAAATTCAGACGGCAAAGCCACCGACCGCTACCTCCGTTTCAACTTCGTTATTTATTCCCTCGGCACCGCTCTTGAGCGTCATTCCCAGCTTATTCAGCAATTGAACATCTCGGTCAGCGTCGGGATTAGGCGTCGTCAATAATTTATCACCCATAAAGATTGAGTTCGCGCCTGCCAGAAAACATAACGCCTGCGCCTCGTCGGATAATGAAAGACGACCAGCACTCAGCCGAACAATAGACTTCGGCATAATTATTCTGGCTGTCGCGATCATGCGAACCATTTCAAATGTATCTACCGGTTCCTGCTGTCCAAGAGGAGTTCCTTCGATGCGAGCCAGCATATTGATCGGAACACTTTCTGGATGCGGGTTCTGGTTCGCAAGCTGCTGCAACAATCCTAGCCTGTCATCGCGACTCTCGCCCAATCCGATAATTCCGCCGCAGCAAACCGTGATGCCCGCGTTGCGAACTCGCTCTATCGTTTGCAGTCGCTCGTCGTAAGTCCGCGTTGTGATTATCTGAGGATAGAATTCAGGAGAAGTGTCTAGATTATGGTTGTACGCAGTCAGTCCAGCTTCTGCCAGAGCGCTCGCTTGATCGTCGCTCAGCATACCCAGAGTACAGCAGGCTTCCATACCCAAAGCTCTAACGCCGCGGACCATGTCCAACACTTTGTCAAAAGCTGGGCCGTTGGGAACATCGCGCCACGCAGCACCCATGCAGAACCTGGTGGCTCCCTGTAGTCGCGCGTGTCTTGCAGCAGCCAGAGTTTTTTCGACGGACATCAATTCCACGCGCTCAACATCGGTCTCGTAATGCGCAGACTGCGAGCAGTAGGCGCAATCTTCCGGACATCCTCCCGTCTTTATGCTGAGCAGAGAGCATCCCTGAACTTCAAGCGGGTTGTGAAATCTTTGATGTATTTCCTGAGCTCTGAAAATCAGCGTCGGAATCGGTAGAGAAAATATTTCATTGATCTGATCTACATACCAGTCGTGTCGCAATTCATTCATACAAGAGTCGACAATCGCTCCTTCAAATGGTTTATGTATCTATATCTTATTCGGGTCCAATAATCCAAAGAGATTTTGTTCGCAGTTTAGGTCGGAAGCAAATATCAACAATCACTCTTTTGCTCGTTGGTTTAAATCGATGGGTATGATGTCAGTCTCCTGACCGACCTCTCCGACTTTCAATTGCACCTTTGTCACGGTGTCCGGAATAATGAACACGAACCTGCCATCCTTCATGTCCCCGGCATAGCACAGTTCATCAGGGGGCTCATCGGGTGCAATTGACGCATTATTAACAATCAGCCGAAAACGCCTACCCCAGAAATTCGCCGTGCCCTTTGTATTATTTATCATCCTGATTTGAAACTCGAGTGAGTTCTTGCCCATAGAGTGATGTTCCAGCGTAATACCAAGAAGTTTGTACTCCATATTGGCGACCACCTTGCTTTGTCCCGAAGCAACGTAAACAGGGTATTTCCATTCGGGACTTTTCAAAGCGGCAAGCTGAGACTTTGTTTTTTCGGCAGCGGATTTTATATCGATATCGATTTGATTCGTTTCCTGATTTGAAAGTCCAACCTGCAAAATCGCTTTTGTGGCTGTGCTGGGAATCTGAAAGGTCATACTCACATCGTTGGATGCATAGGCATCAACTAACTCGTTTAGATCCTCTCTAGGGTTGAGTGTCTGGCCATCAACTAACAAGCGAAAGAGAGCGCTCTTTATATTCGCCTGAAAGCGGCCATTCCAATTCATTCTTACTCTCAACTTCAAATCGACCCTGCTGCCATTTCGAACCCACTCGACGCCCAGCACTTCGAACACGGCATCGCCCGCAGATACACCGTCGATAATTGGCGTGGAGGCTGCCGTAAGATTGAATGGTGAACTTGGCTCTGTGCTAACCCCCGCACTGTTTGAACTTGCTGGCGTGCCGCTATTACTGGCCGATCCTGGCTGCGTGACTGCAGTTTGACCCGAATCGGCAGCTTTCCGGTTCATTAACAGTAATACGCCGCCGCCGATAGCAATTGCGATGACTACTAAAAATGCTCCGACCCCGATCCATAAACCAGTTCGTTTTCGAGCAACTGCCACTACTGGCGTTGCTGGTTGACGAGTGACTGTTGCCACGTTCGAGGGCGACGCAGGGTTTGGCGTAGCAACAACAGGTGACTGCAGGACTTGAGTTTTTAATGTGTCCGCGGCCGGTATCTCAACAACTGTTTGTCCTTGCGGATTGACCGTCGGCCGCATAACTTCTGGCTGCGTCGTTACAGTGCGCGCCGTCGCCATCGATTTCTCTTCCGGTCGGATCGCGGCTTTCATTGCAGTTGCGCTCGCGAATCGGTGAGCAGGATCCATTCCGAGAGCGTACATTATCGCGCCTGCAGTTTTATGCGGTATGCTCGGGTTTAGTTCGCCAATTGGTCGCAATGGATCAGGACGATGCGCGACAAGCTCCGTCGCCCTTGCAGTCGCACTCGCAGGTGTTTGCGCAGTTAGCAGAGCATAAAGAGTCGCCGCTAACGAGTAGATGTCGCTGCGAGCATCCGTGCCTTCGCCGTTAATCTGTTCCAGCGGTGCATATTGTGGAGTCCACCCGCTGACGCTCTTGACGGTTTGGGTGGAAGAATTCAATCCTATGAAGCCTTTTGCCAGACCAAAATCAAGCAGAATAACGTCACCGCGATCCGTGAGTTTCAGGTTCTGCGGTTTTATATCCCGATGAACAATCGATGGTGTTTGCGTGTGCAGGTAATCCAGCGCATCCAGCAAAGTATCAGCCCAGCGAAGGACATCATTAACAGGAAATGGTCTGCGTTGTTGCGCCAGCATTTCAGCCAGGTCAGGTCCCGGAATATATTCCATCGCCAGAAATGGTGTTCCGTTTTCGATAAAATAGTCAAAAACCTTGGGCAGAGCAGGATGCCGCAAACGCGCCAGCAGCATCGCCTCCCGGCGAAACGCCTCGCCGAATTGATTGGCATTGACCAGCATCTGTTTCAGAGCGACTCTGCATTCCAGTTTTTGATTAATCGCTTCATATACAGCGCCCATCCCGCCCTGGCCGACTTGTCTGACTATTTCATAGTTAAGATATACGACGGAGCCTGGAGACAGCATACAATGTCTTCCTTAAATCGACAGATTGTTAGATAAAGTTGGGCCGATGACTTGAGAATGATGCGTCGGGGGTCGCGTCGTTATCAAGACAAAAAGATTATACTATAGCCGCGTCTGGCCTTTCGCTTAAAATGATCTTATGAAGATTACAACCGGAATGATTCTCAGTTTCTCCATTGTCTCGCTCGTCGCCGGAATGGTTTTATCGACACAATACAAAGCCCCTTTGATTGATCCAAAAGATCCGTTCTGGTCCACGAAAGCACCTGATGTATTTCGAGCAAAAATCGAATCAACCAAAGGAGCCTTCGTGATCGAATGCCACCGTGCTTGGGCTCCGCTTGGAGTTGATCGTTTTTACAATCTGGTTAGATCAGGCTTCTTTGATAACTCCCGTTTCTTTCGAATCCATGCAAACTACATAGCTCAGTTTGGAATTCCTGGTGATCCGGCGGTTGCCGGTGTTTGGCGGAATCAATCTTTTCCTGACGATCCTGTCAAAGAGAGTAACCTTCGAGGCTCCATAGCCTACGCGATGACGGGACCTGATGCGCGGACGACTCAGATTTACATAAACCTGGTTGATAACAAACAGTTAGATGCACAGGGATTTGCCCCGATCGGAAGAGTTGTTGAAGGCATGGATATCGTCGATCAAATCTATTCCGGCTATGGCGAGACTTCGGGCGGTGGGATGCGCGCAGGTAAGCAGGCGAAGCTGTTTGAGGAAGGTAACGCATACCTGGATCGTGAATTCCCAAAATTGGATAAGCTGATAAAGGCGACTATTCAGCGTTAGCCTTCTATTATAAGCGAAAAGAGCATAGGACACGGATTGATCAGATTTACGCAGATCTGAATCTGTGAAAATCCGCTCGACCCGTTTCATCCGCGTCCTATGCTCTTCTTTAACTCTTTGCAATTCTGACAATTGGCGTTTTTTATCTCTTGATTCGACTAAACAATCAGAATCAAATTTGTTTAGGAGACGGAGGAGTTATGGAAATCGCGTTGTCGTGGTTTAAGGTTGATGATATCGAAGAGGCAAAGAAA
>DASRDY010000256.1:0-7956 GCA_035652355.1 Blastocatellia bacterium | reverse complement strand
TACAGGAAGATCGAGATTGCCGAGTTCGATCAGCTTAATGTCAGTCGTAATCTTGAATGTGACTTCAAACACCGGCAGCGTCACGAACGCCAGCACGGCGGAAAGAACTCCGCTTGCCAACGCGCAAACAATATCGAAACCGATGTAATTCAAGCGAATCATATTGGCGCCAAGCAGGTCCAGCGCAATAACAACCAGCACATTCAGTAATCCCAGATAAAACCCGTCTCGTAATATCGCGCCGCGCGACCGAATATGTTTCAGGAAATGAATCGCCGCGAGGCTCGACAACAACGCGTAAGTAGCAACGTATACACTGCCGCTAAGAATTCCTGCCAGAACCGAAACTACGGCCGAAAAAACAAATGCAAGGCCGACATCTGTCAGCAAAACAACCAGCGCTGCCCCGATCGCGAGTGGCGTCAAAAATTGATAAGCGATCTCTGATCCGAAAGGAACCGTTGTGATGGTTCTGTTCATAATGATCGCCAGAATGTGAAATATCTGCGAAAGCGCGACAGTCAGCGCGAATAAAACTGCCAGCAGCAGGAACAGTGGTTTCGGAGCAATGTGTCTAGCCCTGTAGTGACGAGCCAAAAATCTCCACAGCGACAGCAGCAACGCAGCCACGATCAACAGACAACCTAGGAATTCCAATGCACCCTGGCGGAACTTTGAATGGGATCGCGCTTCGCTCAGTGCCAATGCGATTGGCCCGGTAACAGTTTGACCTCGCCGCACTATCAGGGTGCCGGCCGCGTATTTTCTAGCCTCAGGTTCTTTCCTCGCCGCAACTTGCTGTCGTTTTTCTGTTTCCTGTCGATCAAAAGTCAGGCTTGGCAAAACTAGTGAAGCTACCCATTCTCCCAAATCCATTCGATCATGCTGGTCGTAGGAACTGGGCCACAGGGCGGAGCTTGATCGCAGCCATGCTCTGGCCGCAAATACATCCTTGAGCGTGCTGATATCGGTTATCGACTTTTCTTCATTGGTGGTTTGATCGTGAATTGTGATCCCAGCGAACGGTTGCGGCAGAGCATCGCGATTCGTGAGCACCCCACCAGCCATCACTGTCTCAAAGTTTTTAATCGCCAGTTCTTCTAGTTCTGGATTGAAGCGGTATTTGTAAAGAGTTTTGAATTGACTTTCAGTGAACTGCCAGCTTGTTCTTCTTTCGATGTTGCCCTGAAGCTGATCGGGCTTGATCTCCTGATGGGCCAGCTCAATATCGTCGAGCGTTGCGCGGGCTGCGTTGAAGTCGGTTTTCAGCTTCTCTACCTTTGCAGTCTGCACAGTGGGATCGTAGTCGTAAACCGGCTTGACCTCGGCTTCGGCTTTTCTTCTGACCGACTCAGCTTCACCTGGATCGACGACCGTTAAATCTGTCGGGGCTTTTATGTCTTCAGTGGCGATTTCGCCTACAGTCCAATTGGGAATTATTCCGCGGTAATAATGGACCAGGAGAAGAGAGATCAGGACGACGGCGGCAATACCTACAAGTCTGTCTCTTTTGCTGGTACCTGCCGGACCGAAAATCCAGCGCTCAACCTGAGCGAGGCTATCTTTAATGGCTTCGGGTGAAGGACTGTTCTGCCCGGGGCCATTATCGAGTTTGGTATTCATATACAAGGACCGTCCAGATATTTCTTATCGGCCGCACTCGTTGCGGCCTTCACTGGACATGAAGCACGCTCATTTATCACTAAACGATAGAAAATCAAAGCTTTTTAATGTGACGCAGACATTCAGTCTGCGCTGTTCTATTCATTATTTGCCAGTTGCAAACGAAATCGATGGTTACCAGACCTGCGCAGACTGAATGTCCGCGCCACAGTTAAATCTTAACTTTCGAATGTTCCTCGTAGGCGCGAATTATCATCTGAACCAGTTCGTGTCGCACCACATCTTTGTCGGTGAAATTGATGAATTCTATGCCTTCGATGTCTGCGACTACCCGTTGCGCCTCGACCAGGCCAGACCGGCGACCGGCCGGCAAATCAATTTGCGTGACGTCGCCGGTGATTACGGCTTTCGAGCCGAATCCAATGCGCGTCAAAAACATCTTCATCTGTTCGCTGGTTGTGTTCTGCGCCTCGTCAAGAATTATGAACGCATCCGATAATGTGCGACCTCGCATAAAGGCAAGCGGTGCAACCTCGATGATGCGTTTTTCGAGTAGCTTGGTTACCTTCTCGTAATCCATCAAATCGAACAGCGCGTCGTATAGCGGTCGCAGGTACGGATCGACCTTGTCTTGCAAATCTCCGGGAAGGAAGCCCAGTTTTTCGCCAGCCTCGACCGCTGGTCGAGCAAGGATTACTCGATTAACACGTTTAGACATCAGCGCCTGAACCGCCATCGCGACAGCCAGATAAGTCTTGCCCGTGCCAGCCGGACCGATTCCAAAGACAATGTCGTGTTTATCGATCGCTTCGATGTACTTGAACTGATTAGCAGATCGAGCCGTCACAACCTTTTTGCCCGCAGGATTGATGCGCGATTTATTGACGTAATCGTGCAGCGAGGTGGTGTTGTCTTCGGCTATCTGCCTGAACGCAGCCTGAAGATCTTTGCTGGATATATTTCGACCTTCGCGGACAAGTTCAGCATAATCCTCGAGAATTTTTTCGACTGTTTGGACGTCTTTTTCTTCGCCGTCGACTACAAGATCGTTTCCGCGGGCGTTGATGCGAACGTTAATCAATGATTCGAGGTATTTGATGTTTTCATCGTGCGTTCCGAATAGGGCCTCGATCCCTCTTTCGGGCAACATTAATTTCTTCAAAACTCCTGTTTAACTCCCCGCTCTTTTATTTCTCCTTCTGTCTTTATCCAAGTGAAATTATATCAAGTAATGACCATATTGGCACCTGGGAGCGCACGCGTTTCGCTCTGGTCGAATTCGGTGTGGTGTAACGTAAAACAAAGCCGCTTTGCCGACCATTAAAGGCAGGCAAAGTATTGACTCCTGATTTTGGTGATGCCGCCACGGCGTTGTGTCCGTGCTCGCTCAGTATTTTCATCACTTTCGACCCAATTAGCCCGCTGCCACCAATGACTACAATCTTCATAGTTAAGTTAACCTCTCTTTCGACTGCGACATTGAATTTAGGCAAAGGGTTCGAGGTCTCAAGGAGCCAGGAATTGTTGTCGCGACACAATAGTAACGTCACCTCGGTAACTCAACAGAAATGTCGTCTTTGTATAAGATGGACCTCCGAAAGGGAGTGCAGTTAGAGGGACTTTATTGATCAGCAAAAGAGAGCTCAAAGACGCGCTTCGCCGACGCACGTAGCATCTGCACGGAAGAGCACGGACAGCCAGCGAACACGACGAACGGCCTGTTGCTGTAACTTCTTGAAATGAAATGGTGCTCGCGGCCTGACTCGAACAGGCGGCCTACTGCTTAGGAGGCAGTCGCTCTATCCACCTGAGCTACGCGAGCACACTGGCAAAGATTAACAGAGGCGCCAGGTACTGTCTAGTTTGCAACTGTTGCCGCCTGAAACGACGTGCCCGATTAGCATTAGTTTATTTTCAGGCGGGTAAGATCGATAACTTCAAGCTCGCGTGAAAAGAAGTTAGTGACAATCAGGGTCCTTCCATCCGGTAATTGACAAAATTCGCGCGGAAAGGCTCCCGCGGGGATCTTGCCTAGAACCGCAGAGCTGCCTGACGCAACTTTGCTAGAATCGATTGCAGTAAGACTTTGCCTTTCATCGTGGTTATTGGCGAAGCGGTTGGAATTTATTACCAAAATCAATCTTCCGGAATTTACGACGACTACGCCTACAGGAGACAGACCTACCGGCACGGTGGCAATTAATGCGTGCTCCGGGTCGTCTTTCAGCTTAGCCCGGTCAAATGCGAGCAAAGAATCACTTCCTCTGACGGTGACGAAAACCTTATCTCCCGTCGTAGACATGGCTACACGGACAGGACTGCATCCCGCACGGGCGATAGAGACCACCGATCTGGCGGGCTCTTTCTCGGCAATGGCAACATCGATAACGATGATTGCGCCCATTTGATGGTTAGCGCCATTACCCGCGGCCGGATTTTCTAGCTTGCATTCAGCCGGCCAATTTAGTCGTCTGGGCGCGCCTTCACTGGTTGTATATAGAAACTTCTGATCGGGCGAAAAGGCTAATCCGACAGGTGCAATGCCAGCCGGAATTCGACCAACGACTGAGTCAGGCGAGAAGTGATTCGCTCGGGCCTTTTCCAGGTTTATGACGGTGATGCTTTGTGCCCGCTCGTTGCAGACGAACAGGAATTTGTCGTCTGCGGTCACATCGACGTAGATGGTACCGGATTCGGGGCCGTCGCTGATATGCCCGAGAATTGGGTCTCCGCGACCGGAAATCATCGTTTTGGCATCCATGAAGGCGACGCCATCACCGTCAACTACCGCCAGCAAGCTGCCGTCGTGCGTTAACACCATTCCAAACGGAGCGCCTTGCGTCTGAAACAGATTCTTGGTTTTGATTTGGCCATGGTCTCGTTGCAGGACCTGGACACCGTGTGGAGCGGCCTGGTTTGCGCCGTTGACTGAAACGAATATCCAGCAACCGTCGCTGGTGGAGACTGCTTTGAAAGGGCGTCCGGGCATCGCTATCCAGGAGATGGGAGCGGAAGGCGGCACATTGCAGGATTGGCCAAAAGCAGAAGGGGCGGAAAACAGGCAAAATCCTGCCAGCATACAGAGAACTACTGGAAATCTAATGGATGTACTTCTGATTGGGTGTTTGTTCATAAGATCATAGTGACTTCTTTTGTTGTGGCCGGAATTAAATCTTAACTTGATTTCAGTGGTTTCTCAATCTCCGTAC
Source organism: Blastocatellia bacterium (assembly GCA_035652355.1). Lineage (GTDB taxonomy): Bacteria > Acidobacteriota > Blastocatellia > DASRDY01 > DASRDY01 > DASRDY01. The sequence goes on along the minus strand of DASRDY010000256.1, from coordinate 3,124 downwards.
GCTCTCAGTGCCGGTATGAAGAGCAAAGGACACGGATGACGCGGATTGAGCGGATTTGCACTGATCTGATCCGTTTTAATCCGTCGCATCCGTTAGATCCGCGTCCTTTGCTCTTGGATTCGGTTAAGGTAAGAAGTTCACGTTTCCGAGATAGACGGCCGGTATACGCCTTTAGAAACCTGCGCCAAACCGCGGAGACTTGTTATTGAAAGCACTCTCAGCAACATTTCCAAAAATAAACTTGACCTTAGTAACCACTAAACGGGCTGATTGCTAAGATAAACGCGATAATCGATCTCGGAAAAGATGTTGTCGCGGCTTTCGATGTCGGCCAGCCACTCTTGATCATATTTCTTCTGCTGGATCATTTCGTACAGGCGAGTGAATCTGTGGATGTGATCTTTGAACCGCTTGATTGCGTACTGGACCATCGTTCCGGTCGTGATGATAAATGCCCAGTCGCTTGACTCGGCCAGCAATAGCTCTCTCGCCGCCTGATTCAATACGCGAAGCTCTATTCCATCAGCGTTCGGGTGCGCATTCGCCATTTCGATCATTCTGTCTTCTGCAATGTGCTGGTGGCGGTACATCCAGTCGGTGTTGCCGTTAATCCAGACGCGGTTGTAACCTTCCGCGCCCCACGTCGAGGCAGACGGCACCTGAGTCTGATTGTCAGGGAACTCCTCTAAATACTCGACCGGAGTCACCATTCGAACTTCGTTCTGATCGTAATGAATTTTACGAATCAGGAAATTCAAGAACTGGGGACCTTCGAACCACCAGTGACCAAAAAGTTCGGCATCGTACGGCGAAATGATTATCGGTTTTCGCCCAAGCAACGGCATCAGGAATTCTACCTGTTTCTGACGATTATGAAGAAAGTTTCCGGCGTGCATTGCCGCGCGCTCAGTCGCCCATTCCGGGTTGTAAGGAGCTTTCTGATCGAGATCGACTTTGCCGGTGATTCGATAGTACTTGATCCCGATGTTTCGTCGTTCACCGTCGCTGTGCAGATAAGGCTTTATATATTCGTAATCGCCATCGTAGCCGAGGTCGCGATAAAACTCTCGATAATCAGGATCGCCCGGATATCCTATTTGCGAACTCCAGACTTGCTCACTTGTTTCAATATCTCTGGCAAACGCGGCAACCCCCGCCGGCGTATAAATCGGGGCGTATATGCCATAACGCGGCCGCGGTGTACCAAATATCAGGCTGTGCGAATCGACAAAGAAGAATCTGATTCCGGCTTCATTGAGCAGTCTGTCATCGCCAGGATTGTAGGCGCATTCTGGCAACCATATCCCGCGAGGTTTGCGACCGAAATGTTTTACGTAGTTGTTTTTTGCTACCTGGATCTGGGCTCGTTTTGCCTCTTCACGCAGAATAATCGGCAGGAAGCCGTGCGTCGCGCCGCAGGTCATAATTTCCAGCGCGCCTGCATCCTGGAGTTCTTTAAATGCCGTCAGCAGATTCTTTTTATAACGATCGACGAATATCTCCCGCACCGATGTGAAATGCTTAAAATACATCTGCGCGGTAGCTTGAAACTGTGGGTATTCTTTTGTTCGCTCGACCTCTTTTTCGCAAAGATCTATCAGTTTCTCGAGGTGCTTTTCGTAACGGTCCTGCAGCAGTTGGTCGCCCAGCATCTCCGCGAGCGTCGGCGTCACCGTCATCGTTACGCGACAACGCGCGCCTTCCTTCACCAGGTTAGAAAAAACGGTGAGAAGCGGAACGTAGGTTTCACTGATGGCCTCATACAGCCAGTCCTCTTCCAGGAACTCCGGGTATTCCGGATGACGCACGAACGGAAGGTGCGCGTGGAGGACTAAAGCCAGCAACCCCTTTTCCATAACTCAGCGTTTACCCTCCGGCTTTCCTGGTTTGCCAGTGGGAGAACTGGGCCGATTGATGCTGGAGATTTTTTCGAACAGCGTTACCGGCATCTGCGTTATATCCGAACTGCCGATCATAAATCGCGGCGCGGCGGGAACCGGTTTCAGGAACTCATCTTCGCCCAAACCTTCGCGACGACTTGCCAGCCACCGCAACAACTCCGGCAAATAATGCATCAGCGCCATCGACGCGTATTGACCTCCGGCCTCATCGCGGATCCTTTGCAGCATATCGCGAAGGATTGCGGGGAGCTGGTCGATCTCATTTGACTCAATGGCCGCGCCGGTTGCGGCTCGTTCAATCGTTTTTTGGACCCCCTGTGGAAGCTCGGAAAACATTTGTCGGAAGCCGTCGCCGGAATCATCGCCGCCCATTAGCGCCAAATTCAAAACATCCTGATTGTGGAAACCAGATGCCTCCAGCACTCGCTTGAACTTGCGTCCGTCAACAGCAAAGCGCGGGTCCTGATCGCGCTCCATCGCGATTGTGCCGCGGGGCGTGTCAGCTTCGTTTGAGCTGACCAGCTTTATATAACCGCGACGAGGAGATCGAACGCCGACCTCAAATCGGTATCTCTTGCCGGGAAACACCGCCATCCAGTAAGAGCCGATTCGACCGACATTGAAAAATGATTCGTAACCTTCGTCGAGCTCCAGCAATCGCAGGACAGTTTGGAATTCCGGAGCTTCTTCTTTTGGAAAAACTTTCGTCAGAGCATCGATTGTCGACTGGCGCAACTCCCAGTAAAGGTAGAGGTGGAAAGGATCCTGAACCAGCACTCTCAATAGGTCTATGTCATACGTGTCGGGAATGGGCGCGCCAAAATCCGGACCGCCAGGCGCAGTTGTCTCCGTCGGTTGGATAATAAGTTCTTCTGATCTATTTTCGAGCGCCTTGGAGAGGACGGCAGGTCGAATCGATGATGGTCTAAGCAGGAACATACCGCATCCGCTCGCCTACGTAAATTCAAACAGAATAGATATGTTATTCCCGGAACAGTGTCAAGCAACGAGAGGTCTCATCAATTAAACATGGGACTCCTGTGTGCTTATCTGTGGTTTCTTGCACGATACCAATGCATTACTTAGAGCCTGTTATTAACTTTAGTGCTGGACCCGCAGGAGTTTAGCATGGTACCGTGGCCGAATGAGACAAAAAGATAAACGGTATCTGAGTGATGTAACAGACGAAGAATGGGAATTAGTCGCTCCGTATTTAGCGCTGA
>DASRDY010000255.1:0-22910 GCA_035652355.1 Blastocatellia bacterium | reverse complement strand
TGTATTCAGGATGGCTTGCGTGGTCCCGAGTGAAATCAAATTTGTAACCCTGCTCGGCCTCTCTCCACTCGGTTTCCGCGGCCGGCATTGTGAAACAGAAAAGCGACAGAATCAGCAAAAGCGGCGGTGCGATGATCTTTTCAGGGAACTTATTCGCCATCGTTATTACCCTTCAAAGTAACTGGCAATCGTGGCGTGGACTTCAGTCCGCGCAAACTGTAAGGCTACCAGGGTTAAATGCAATAGACATCTGATCGAACTTAAGGAGAATGAAGATCTCATGGCAGTTTTCTCTTAACCTTGACAGTTCTATGATTTGCGCGGACTAAAGTCCACGCCACGATTGCTCCTCTCGCCCTTTATAACAGAGCCATTACTCTTCCTCCTGTGCAGCCATTTTCAGCATCGCCGCGCGATTGGCCGGATAAACTCCGGCCAATGCAGTCGCGACCAGGATAAGAACGGTAGATTGAACCAAAAACCAAACGGGAATATGAAACTGTATGGTCCAGCCAAAGCTCTGAACGTTTACGACATAGATTAGAACAAGAGACAGCAGTAATCCGACACCTATGCCAATGCACTGACTGACTCCGCCCAGAATCGCGGCTTCGATCACAGTCATCTTGCGAATCTGACGGCGATCTGCTCCGATTAGTCGAAGCACAGATATCTCTTTACGGCGCTCCAGGATCAAAGCCAAAAGAGTGCTGGCGATTCCGACGATTGCGATCAATATCGCAATCGCCTCCAGCGCGTATGTAATCGCGAAGGTGCTGTCGAAAATGCGCAGTATCTCGCGACGTAACGCCGTGTTGGTGTAGATCAGGACTTTATAGTTATCACCGAGTTTTGCCAGGATTTCATCTCGCGCGGCGTCGGGATCCGCTCCCTTGCGAAGGTAGAGGTTCAGACTTGTCGGTTGCTGCTCTCCGAAAAAGCGGTTAAAGACCGCTCGATCCAGGATCACGACTCCGCGGTCGCTGGCATAATCATAATAGATCGCGATTATTCGAAATGACGAGTCGCCCTTTGGCGTTAGGACGGTAATGGAATCGCCGACTCGCAGGTTGTGTTTGATTGCCAGACTTTCTGAGATTATCGCGTCGTCTTTTCCCGCAGACTCTCGCAAAACGGATTGCCAATTCGAAGGAGATTTAAACAGGAGATAGTTTCTCTGAATAACAGAGCTGAAATTACCGGATCCAAGGGTGATCAGTCCGCCCTGATATGGAATATCAAAATTTCGATATTGGTCGATCGCTTCGATGCCGGGAACTTCGGAGACTAACTTTTCGACTTCAGGCGAAAACGTAGCGTCAACCGCAATGTTAGTGCGAGTAGCAGGTCGCATAAAAAGATCCGCCTGAAGCGTTTGACCAACCCAATAAATAACGGTGTCGCGGAAACTGCCAATCAACACAGCAATCGCCACCATCATCGACAAGCTTACCGCAAGGGCTGCAACAGAGATCGAGATTCGCGATATCGCGCCGGAAAGATTTCCAATAGCCAGTCGACCCTCGACTCCGAAAAGCTTCGTCAGCAGAGCTGTCGTAAACCTGCTAACCAGATAGAGAACCGTAGGGACGAGGAAAGCCGCGCCAAATACAATCAATATCGATGCGCCGTAACCGAATATCGGTAGCCCGTTAACCGGTCCCATTTGCGAAAAGGCCAAGGCGAGTGTGAACAGCAAGGCTGGGATCAATAAATAAAAGTACCGAAGTCGAAACCGTAACTCGATTCTGCCCGATCCGCGAATCGCGGTGGTTGGCGACACTCTGCTCGCCTCAAGAGCAGGCACAATCGCAGCGATAAAAGCCAGCGGCAACGCTATACCGAATGCGACGGCTACGTGGCGTAGCTCAAGCTGGGGAGGCGCGGCAGCTGTCGCAATATACAACGCCTTCACAGTAGTCGTTGTTATTCGTACCGCTCCGAAGGACATCAGCCTGCCTAAAATCAATCCGGCCGTTGATCCGACGACAGCAAAAGCAAGGGCTTCTGAGAGAAAAAGGCCGGCCAGAATGCGCTTTGTGGCGCCGAGCGCTCTCAAGGTTCCGATCTCTTCACGACGAGCAATCACTGAAGTCGAGACCGTGTTATATATAAGAAATAGTCCGACCAGCAGCGCTATATAAGACAAGGCTGAGAGATTGAACTGGAAAGCCTCGACCATTTTTTCGACCTGTTGTCCGCGTCGCGCTGGTCGCTGGACCAGCAATCCAGGCTTTAACCGCCGCGAGATCTCCTGTTCCGCAGTATTGATGTTGACGCCGTCGCGCAGAAGTACGTCGACGCGATCAAGCCGGCCTAACCTGTCAAACGCCCATTGCGCGGCAGCGATATCCATCAGTGCAAAGTTGCCGTCGAGCGTTCGCGCGGGCCCTTGATTTCTGAGCAGCCCTCTTATCACAAATGGCCGAACGTGATCGCCGATTGTCAGGTTCAAACTCTGACCAACTGCCAAACCATACTTCGACGCAAATTTTTCCGTAATGATTATCGAATGCGGATCGATCAGCAGCGATAGAAATTCCTGAGGACTTGGCTCTCGACGTTTCTCTGCGAACTCAAGAATGTTGTAATCACGAAATGATCGGTCGTGCAGAACATCGACGCCGAGAACGCTCAAAGTTTCATTAGCGCCACCTGGCACTTTGGCAAAAACGACGCCATTGATTACTGGACTGACCTGACCGTATTGGCGCAGCCAGTCCATATCGGCAAGCGCCATTTCGTCCAGACCCAGTCCGGGACCTGTGATCTCCAGCGACGTCTTTCCGGAAACCGTTTCAATCGCGGCCTCAAAACCGTGAACAGAGCTGGCGTTGGTTAACTGGATGGCGATTACAACGGCGACGCCAATGGCGATTCCAAATGTGGTCACGCAAGTGCGAAGGCGCTCGCGCAAGAGGTGACGCAGGATGAATTGCCTAAATAGCGACACTCGGAGTGGTCTCCTTTAGCCGCGGTGACTGCTCGATGCGTTCGATCCGGCCGTCGCGCATATAGATGACACGCGAAGCGGCGTCGGCTATTTCTCGCGAATGTGTTGCAAGCAGGATCGTGACAGCCATCTCGCGGTTAATCTCAGACAGCAGATTGAGGATTTTTGCTCCGTTGTCGGAATCAAGATTGCCTGTCGGCTCGTCGGCGATAAGCAGGGCAGGCCTATGAACGATGGCGCGAGCGATGGCAACACGCTGCATCTCTCCGCCGGAAAGTTGTTGCGGGAAGTGCCTGGTTCGGTGACTAAGACCGACGCGCTCGATCAATTCCTTTGCCTGACGATCGGCTTTATTCGAGTCGCCGCCGTCAAGCATTAACGGCAAAGCCACGTTTTCAATTACGGTAAGGGTCGGCAACAGGTTGAAGAACTGAAATACAAAACCGATTCGACGTCTGCGCAAACGAGTCAGATCGTTATCGTTAAGGCGTGAAAGACTGATACCTTCGATTTGGACTGAACCGCTGGTGGGTTGGTCCATCGCTCCGCAAAGATGAAGCAAAGTCGATTTCCCGCAGCCTGAGGGTCCGACAATGGCGACGAAATCGCCTTTATCTAGGCTGATGCTGACATCACAAACGGCTTCGACCGGAGTTTCGCCGCCGGTATAAATTTTCCGAATATTCTCAGCAGTTAAAAGCGCCAATGTGCCTCCGAGTGCCGAAGATCAATAATACGTTCACAGCCAAACCGCGGCAATCTTTCCTTATGTGACATTCAGCACCCACCGACTTTATAATGAAAAGTTCTTGTCAGAATCGCGATTTTAATTAATAATCAAGATATGGTTTCAAGGGACCCACTGCGATCACAGGTTGCCGAACCCCCTTCGCTTCACGGCAGAGCCATCGATGATCTCCGATATATTCGCGAGACGATGGAGCGGGCTTCCTCGTTCACCGCAGTATCGGGATGGGGACAGATTCTGGTCGGTGTCACTGCGATTGGCGCTGCTTATATCGCCGCCCAACAGGTGATCTCCAGAAACTGGATTTTAGTCTGGCTTGCCGAGGCAATAATCGCCAGCATTATTTCTGCGATCACGATAGGCAGAAAAGTGACGGCTGCGAAGATGCCATTGCTTGCTTCGCCCGTTCGCAAGGTTATGCTGGGACTCGCGCCGCCGGTAATCGCAGGCGCGCTGATGACAATCACAATGCAGCATGGAGGATTGACCAGAGCTATACCCGGTATGTGGCTGCTGCTTTATGGCGCCGGTGTTGTAACGGGCGGAGCATTTTCAGTAAGAATTCTGCCGGTAATGGGCATCTGTTTTATGGTTGTGGGAATTATTGCTTCGTTCGGTCCCGCGGACTTGTTGAATTGGTTGATGGCGGCTGCATTTGGTGGCCTGCATATCGCATTTGGGATTGTTATTGTTAGGAGGCATGGTGGCTAGATCAAGCGCACTTTCAAAAAAACAACACGTCAAAATCCAGGAGCAACCTGCGAAGCTGCAGGGTCTGGACGGATCACACACAGAGCCGCTGGAGCTGGATCGACTGATCCACGAGCGTCTGCGTCTGGGAATTATCAGCGCGCTGGCGGCTAACGAATCGCTCAGCTTTAACGAATTAAAACAGTTGATGAATACAACGGACGGAAATCTGAGCATACATACGCGCAAGCTGGAAGACGCAAAATATATTACATGTACAAAGAGCTTTATTGGTCGGCGACCGAACACACAGTACAAACTTACTGCTGCCGGCCGAAAGGCCTTGCAGCGTTATCTGGATCACATGGAAGCCCTGATCAGGGCGACTCGCGATACGTTAGACCGCTAGGGAGCGGTCTATTTTTTTGCTTTGTGACTTTATAATGAAAAGTACTCTACAACTGTTGCGATGACGTAAAGATAAATTAGAACTTTGAAATCCTTATGTCGTCTGTAGTGCATGACGACTGTCGGGCGCTTGATTGAGACTCTACAGGAGTTGATATGAACGAAGAGACAAGACTGGGTTTGAAGGTGATGGTGGCTGCGGTTGTTCTTGGCATAGCAGGCGATATTCTGCTGATTATGCGACCGCTGGGAATAAATCTGTTTATCTGGATGGCATTTTTGTTGACTGCCACGGTATTGATAATAAAACGTGAAAAGATCGACGCGATGGGCGATGGGAAACTATTGATCGCTCCAATCATTTTTTTCTCGGCCGCATTTGCATGGCGAGATTCCGCGACTCTGCACGCGCTGGACATGCTGGCGTTGATGGGATGCCTGTTACTGGGATCATCCACTGTCAGGGCCGGTCGTCTCCGGATAGCGGGTTTTGCGCACTATGCTGCATCAGCGATTATTTCGGGATTCGAGACAGCCTTTGGTTTTTTGATCCTGATCTTCGGCGACATTGAATGGAAGTCAGTTCGAGGAGGAGGATTGACGAGACGAGTATTTTCGGTGCTGCTCGGGTTGTTGATTGCGACTCCCATCATTATCGTTTTTGGTTCCTTGCTTGCGTCGGCGGATTCCGCATTTGCATCGATCTTGTCCGGCATCTTCACCTTCAATTCGGACTGGGTCATGGTTCACTTAATTGCGATTGCGGCGGGTTCGTGGTTCGTCGCGGGCTTTCTGCATCGCGCTTTCCTGGGAAGCGTAGTCAAGGAAACAAAGCTCGACCTTCCGTTCGAATTCTCGTTAGGCATAACGGAGATTTCAATCATTCTTGGCTCGTTAGATCTTTTGTTCCTGTCGTTTGTGATAGTGCAGTTCAAATATTTCTTCGGTGGAGCAGCGCGCGTTGTCTCTACCGCAGGTCTGTCCTATGCGGAATATGCGAGGAGCGGCTTTTTTGAGCTGGTAACTGTGACAGCTCTGGTTCTGCCCTTATTGCTTGCGGCGCATTGGTTGTTGAAGAAAGGGAACCAAATACACGAGCGCATCTTTAAAGGTTTGGCTATCGCGATGATCTCGCTGCTTTCGGTGATCATGGTTTCCGCAGTGCAGCGCATGCGACTTTATCAGGCTGAATATGGAATGACCGAGCTCCGCTTATACACGACAGTGTTTATGGGGTGGCTGGCCATAGTGTTCGCATGGTTTATCTATACGGTTCTGCGAGGTCAAAGAGAGAGATTCGTCTTCGGCGCGATGACCAGCGCCTTTGCAGCGATCGTCATACTTAACGCCATAAATCCCGACGCGATGATTGTGCGCATTAATGCGCAGCGAGCCGAGGCCGGAAAGAGGATAGATACTCAATACCTGATGTCGCTGAGCGCCGATGCTGTTCCTGCATTGATCGACGCCTTTCCTGATTTACCTGAATACAGCAAGAAGGTCTCTGCAAAATCGATCATCGAGCAGTGGTCGAACCAGGGAGATCCCGGTTGGCGTAGCTGGAACTGGTCACGAAGTCGCGCTCGCGGTATGGCCGGGCGCAATCAGCAAATGCTTCGAGGAGTGATGGCGTCGAAGAATTGAGCGGCGCTCTTTGAAGAATAATCAAACAACACAATGTGGCGCCCTCGATGGAGGGCGCCAGCACAGAACTCGAGACTTCCAGCTATGCGAGCGATCCTACATACATGATTTGAGCCCTTAAAATCGGTTGATAGACATTCCTGGAGGCGCACCGCCCGTTTCACGGGCTTGAAGTGTTAGCGGTACGACGAGTTCTGGCTGATGATTGCGTTGATCCGTGCATTCAAATTTCATCGGCGGTCGCGCCAGAAAGAGATCGAGTCGGCACAGTTACAGACGCAATTGGCCGAATCACCTATGGAGGCATTGGCCGCTCAACTGCAGCCTCATTTTCTGTTTAATACTTCTTTTCCAAGAGGCGGCCGTTTCCTGTGCCAGTCGGTGTGCTGCTGGAAAAGATTTGCCGCCGCGATAACGCTCTCCTCATCCTTCGGTCGACCGACAAACTGAATTCCCACAGGCAGTTTTTTATCCGCGCTGAGACCGCACATTACACTGAGCGCAGGCAACCCACAGAAATTGCCGATGCCGCCCAATGGATCAGAAAATGAAAGATCTGTTTCAAGATTGGTGTCCAGCGTAGTCGCTGTGACAGGGAGCGACGCCGCAGCCAGAACGTCAAAATGTTCAAACAAATCATCCATCTTCTTTTGCAGAATCCCGCGAATACGAATGGCGCGCATATAGTCGGATGCCGGAATTTGCTGGTTGATGTATCCGCCGATCTTACCTAACGGATCGTTTAGCTGCGCTACTTTGCCAGACTCGATCAACGATTCAAATGCTGTGGCACCTTCCACTGAAACGATGATTCCCGCTGCTGCTTCCCACGGACCGTCCGGCAGTTTGGCGTCTTCAACGATTGCGCCGTTTGCCTTCAACACCTCAACGGCGGCTTTAACTGGAGCCGAAATCGTTGCAGGAACATCGGCCCAGGCATTTGTGAGCCACCCGATGCGAAGCCCGTTTTTCGTCGCAGGATTCGTGTAATTGAATGACGGCTCAGGCAACGACGAGCGGTCAAGCGGATCGTGACCACCGATCACAGAGAGCACCAGCCCACAATCATCTGCCGTTCTGCCCAGCACTCCGATCTTATCCATTGAATAAGATAGAGCCATCGCGCCGTGTCGACTGACCCGACCGTATGTCGGTCGCAAGCCCGAGACTCCGCAATACGCCGAAGGGCAAATGATCGAGCCCCATGTCTCAGTCCCGATAGCGAAAGCGGCAAGCGCCGCCGCCGCAATCGCACCCGATCCACTTGACGATCCGCATGTCCAGCAGTCCTGGTTCCAGGGATTCTTTGCTGCTCCGGTCGCCGACGCCGTTGCGTACCGATAACCCATTCCGCCCGCCAGTTCGATCATCGCGGCCTTGCCGACGAGGATTGCCCCTGCACCTTGAAGCTTTGTTATTACTGTCGCGTCGTAATCGAACATCTGATTGGCGTATGGACGAGCTCCCCACGTTGTGGGATAACCTTTCACCGCCAGCAGGTCTTTTGCCGCATACGGAATTCCGTGCAATGGTCCGCGATATTTGCCGCTCTTGATCTCAGCCTCTGCCGCGTGTGCCTGTTTCAAAGCAGTTTCGTAGGTAATGGTCGCGTATGCGTTCAGCCTTTTACCAATGCTTTGGCTTCGTTCAAGATAGCTCTGAGTTAATTCGGTCGGTGACAGCTTGCCTGATTTTATCTGGTCGCCAAGTTCCCTGACGGAAAGATAAACGATATCGTCGCTCAGCATTTATGACCTCTTTTTCGGTTCAGTAACACGGAATATGTTTGCCGGTTCATCAGCGTTGTCGAGCGGAAATGCGCGCAAAGTTTCGGTACTCTTCTGCCCCGCCGCAAGTATTCGCTTTATGTCAGCCTTTTGATCGTCGGACAATTTGCTGCCGTATTTTTGAATGATTGCCTGATACTGAGCTTCGCTTTCAGCATTCAACTGCGGCGCCGCAGGCGGAGTTTGAGCTTGAACGCTCGTAAAACTTTTTGCAGACAATTCTATTGGCGCTGCGGCCGCTACCGCCAGTAGTGCAGCGTTACGCGCAAATTCTCGTCTCGAAAGTCCGGATTTTTTATCCGGCGTCTTCTTACCAGCCATAAAGCCAGTTCCTCCACTAAAGCCTTTTGATCTGTGGGATTCGATGGTGAATGGCAACCAGAGCGTGGAGCCAATCACAGATTAAGAGCTTGGCTAATATACGCGTCCCAGCGTCTCGATTCAACGAACATGATTATAGCAGGTGCGCGGTTTGTGCTAAGATTCTGGTTACCTTCCCAGAATGAATTGAGATTTTCTCCCGCCAAAATTGACTCTATGCCTAAAAAAACAATGGTTTCGACAGTGGTTTCCACGCTTCCTGCTTTTGATCCGGAAACTGGAGATTTGAACGTTATCGTAGATACACCTAAAGGGAACAGGAACAAATTCAAGTACGACGAAGGACTGGGGCTGTTTAAACTGAGCGGCGTACTCGCCGCCGGCACGGTCTTTCCCTTCGACTTCGGTTTTGTGCCGTCAACGCTCGGTGAAGATGGCGATAATCTGGATGTGTTAATGCTGATGGATGAACCGGCATTTGTCGGCTGTCTTGTAAATGCACGGCTGATCGGAGTCATTGAGGCCCAACAAACAGAAGGTGGCAAGACCGAGCGGAACGATCGGCTGATCGCAATTGCATCGCATTCCCATAATCATAAAGACGTAAAAACATTAGGCGATATAAACGTGAATTTGCTAACAGAAATCGAGCATTTCTTTATCTCCTACAATGAAGTTAGAGGAAAAAAATTCAAACCAGAAGGCCGCTACGGGCCAGAAAAGGCTGAGAGGCTGGTGAAGCAAGGCGAAAAATACTTTCGACAAAATCAGGAAGGCGGATCGAAAAAGAGCAACGGCCATAAAGGCAAAAACCGCTGACTTTTTCGGCGATCCTGGAATACCTGCAAGTCTTGGAATATACTCCGTCCATAGTTACTGGGGCTCGGTAACAAAAGAATCGTTCTAAGCAGTCATTAAAAGCAACGACCGTTGTTATAAAATAATTGTGGGAATACTAGACTAGTCGAAAATATTAATATTAAAGGTCTGCGCCGGGCATACCCTGAAATCCAGTGGAGGGCCAATGATCAGCAATCGCCTCACCGTACTTATCGTTCTATTGTCTTTGGTTGCGCAAATTGCCGGACAGCAGTCTTCAACTCAGCCGCCGAAAACCGATAGCACTCAAAAAACAACGCAAAAACCTCCACAACCTGTGGAAGAGATGGTGCAGTTGAGCACAACTCTAGTCCAGATTGATGCTGTCGTAACGGATAAAGACGGACATCAAGTAACCGACCTTCGGCCCGAAGAATTCGAGGTGCTTGAGGACGGAAAGCCGCAGAAGATCACACATTTCTCTTACATAACGCGACAAACCTCGACAGACGGAAAACAGGTAGTGGCTGCTCGCGTGGAAAAACGAGAGAAGGATAAATTTGTTCCTGCACCACCGCCTCCGCACTTAAATACGGATCAGGCGCACAGGACTTTGGCGATTGTAGTCGACGACATCAGCATGTCGTTCGAAAGCATCGCCAACGTTCGCAACTCGCTGAAGAAGTTTATCGAAGAGCAGATGCAGCCCGATGATCTGGTTACAATCATCCGGACCCGTAACGGTGTCGGAGCACTGCAGCAATTCACCAATGACAAACGGCAACTCCTGGCCGCGATCGACCGGTTGCGATGGAATCCTCAGGCAAACATCAGCGCGTTTATGCCTGTCGGCTCAGATGCAGGTCCGGACCCTGATAAGGATCCAAATGCCACGGGACCGGATGCGTCACATCCTTCTTCAAACGCAGACTACAACGATTTCAAAGAGAATCTGTTTTCCGTCGGCACGCTGGGAGCCCTCAACATGGTTGTTCTTGGCATGCGTGAATTACCCGGACGAAAATCGATTCTGCTGGTGTCTGACGGAATGAAGATTTTCGGCACCTTCGACGACAGGCGAATTCTCGATAATATGCGGCGACTAACCGATCTGGCTAATCGTGCATCAGTCGTAATTTATTCGATGGATGCGCGAGGTTTGCCGTACTTGGGTCCAACGGCCGCGGACGATTTCAATGCGGGTTCGTCTCGCACACCAATGTTCCAGCGGTTGAACAATGTCGCATCACAACGAAGTCATGCATATTTCGATTCGCAGGAAGGTTTGAGTTATTTAGCCAATCAGACTGGAGGATTCTTTGTTCATAACTCAAACGATCTCACGTTTGGCGCTAAACGAGTTCTCGACGATCAGAACGGTTATTACTTGCTCGGTTATGAGCCGGACGACCAGACTTTCAAACCGATAAGAGGATCACGTCCTTTTCATCGGTTAACAGTGCGAGTAAAACGCAAAGGGCTGCATGTTCGGTCTCGTACAGGTTTTTACGCCATTACAGATGAGGAATCGAATCCGGTGCCGCACACGGCAGGCGGCCAAATTCTGAAGGCATTCTTTTCACCGTTTACTGCGAACGGCCTGAATATGCGTCTCACCGGGGTTTTCAATAACTATCCTGATGCCGGATCTGTTATTCAGTCGCTGCTCTACCTTGATGCCACTGGATTAACGTTCACAAAAGAAGACGACGGCTGGATGAAGACGGTCCTTGATGTTCTGGCCGTTACTTTCGGAGAAAACGGCGAAGTCGTCGATCAGATCTCTAAAACGGAACGTATAAGAGTTCGACCTGATACTTACGACAAATTGTTGCACAATGGGCTGCTCTACTCAATGCAGGTTCCGGTAAAGAAACCGGGAGCTTACCAGCTTCGCGTGGTGATGCGCGACAGCGTTTCAGAGCGCGTTGGCCTTGCGAATCAATATATCGATGTCCCGAACCTTGGTAAAAAACGCCTGACACTTTCCGGAATGGTGATTAGTGGATTCGACCCGAAACCGACTGCGAAACCGCAGCAACCGTCGGCTAATTCGGCGGGAAATCCAGGCGATCAAGGCAGTGACGATTCTGACCCGCAGGCAAGCCCCGCGGTGCGGAAGCTGAAAGTCGGAATGAAGATGGATTTCGAATTTCGCGTTTTTAATGCGCTGTTAGATCCAACCGATAGCAAGCCGCACCTGAAGACGCAACTCCATTTGTTTAAAGACGGCAAGGAAGTCTTTACCGGTAAATGGCAACCATACAGCACTGGAAAAGTTAGCGATTCAACACGCCTCACAGCGGGCGGCACACTTACGCTGGGCAGAGACTTGGCCCCAGGCGATTATGTCGTTGAGATTGTGGTCGTGGATGAATTAGCAAAGGAGAAACAGAACAGCGCAGTTCAGTGGACGGATTTTGAGATTGTACATTAGTTTTCCTAATGAAAACGCTCGAAATCATCGAATCGGTCATAGAGGAAGATTTATTATCAGATTTCGCCAGTCTTCAGATTCGGAAGCAGACCATATCAGCACTAACTCTTCTACCGCGACTCCTATGCTGACGTTTTACGAAATAATAAATACGCGGGGCTGTTATGACTTGAGATGAAATCGGCAAAGTGCCTCGGAATTGTTCGACGATCGTGGGTAACAAGAATTCTATTCGCTTGGGATGCAATGCTGAGTACTTCTATATCGTGAATTCCTTCCAGATTTGCTTGCTCAGCAGATCGAAAATCGATAAGTGGTTCTCGACGTATGACTCCATCTCGGATTTCCGCGTTAAGATCAGCATCGGACTGAAAGCGAATTTTCATCGGTAGCGGGTTTCTCGTGACTGACGGGCTTTTTCAAGTCGCTCGAACAACTCGGGATTAGACGCACGTGCCTTGTCGTTTATTACGCGTGCGACGGATTCCTGTTCATCCTCTGATTTCTCTAAAAATGCATCTATTTCCTTCTCGTGAGCGAGATAGTAGGTTATCGCGCCGCGAACTTCCTCCAGCGTTAAGACGGGAAATGAACTCTTTATTGTTTCTGGCGACGCGCCACGCTTAAAGGCATAAACTACAGAATCCAACGACACGCGTGTTCCCTTGATCCAATACCCGCCGTCATGTTCTTCGATGTAGTTTGTCATAAAATCTCTTTTAGCCGATCCGAATAACCCGCTAACCTTTAAATTGTATCATCGACATGGCGAAATGAGACAGAAAATAAGGCTCGCAGGAAATCATTAGAATATCGCAATTGACAAAGTTCCCCACTCAAGCAAACCTATACCAAATGACCGACGTTGTGCTCTCGACCGACAAATTGACGAAGCGATACAAGAAACGCGTTGCGGTTGACGAGCTGTCGCTCGAAGTGCATCGCGGCGATATCTTTGGTTTCCTCGGGCACAACGGCGCCGGCAAATCGACAAGCATCCGAATGATATTGGGACTGATTCGTCCAACTTCCGGCACAGTAACCTTGCTCGGGCACGATATCAAGACCGAGCGCGCAAAAGCACTGGCTAAAATCGGAGCTATTGTCGAAGCCCCGGCTTTTTACGATAACCTTTCGGGGTGGCGCAATCTTAAGATACTGTCGGAGATGTCCGGCGGAGCCTCCGAATCCAGGATCGATGAAGTGCTGAGAATTGTGGGATTGATCGGAAGAGAAGACGATCCTGTCGGAGTTTATTCCCACGGAATGCGTCAAAGGCTGGGAATCGCTCAGGCCTTGTTGCCGAATCCGGAGGTCATAATTCTGGACGAGCCCACAGACGGACTTGACCCGCAGGGCATTCGCGAGGTCCGCGAACTGATCTTAAAATTGCGCGATAAACTGGGACTGACCGTTTTCCTTTCCAGCCATTTGCTGAACGAAATCGAGCAGATCTGCAACCGCGTGGCCATCTTGCGCGAAGGCGTTATGCTTTACCAGGGCGATGTGGTGACTCTTATCGATGAAGAGAAGACTTACAAACTGACGATAGATCGAACCGATGAGGCTGTCGAATTTCTGATGCAAATGGATACTCTGTCGCTGGAGCGCAACGGCGATCATTCCATTTATTTGAGAATACCTGATGACGAAGTTTCCCGCGTAAACGAGATGCTGGTTAAGCAAGGTTTCCAGGTCAGCGAACTGTCCCCGCAACGGGAAACGCTCGAAGATGTTTTTATTCGCTTGACTGAGGGTGGATAATATAACTGGCCCAAAACAAGCGTCTCACAGTAACTATCTGAAATCTCTTTTCAGCCGGTAAAGGTTTGCTCGCTTGCAATCAAATAGATCAGACGACCGAGGCCGATCTGTAATCAATGTGTGTGTTTAATTTAACAGGAGACGATTGAAATGACAGCTGTTGCTCAGTTAGAGGATGTGGAGGTAATACAGTTAAACCTCGGTTCCGCGAATGCGATTAATCCCCAGTTTCTGGAACATCTGAATCAAAGGCTGTCCGATGTCGAGCAAACCGGTGCTAAAGCCGCTCTCATCACGGGATATGAAAAGTTCTTTTGTGCGGGTCTTGATCTGGTAACGCTTTTTGATCTTAGTCGTTCAGAAATGGAGGCGTTTGTGGGCAACTTCAAACAGACCTTCCTTCGACTTTTTAGCTTTCCAAAACCGGTGGTTGCGGCGATAAATGGCCATGCTATTGCCGGCGGATGCGTTATGGCCCTCGGCTGCGATTATCGAGTAATGGGTCGCGGAACGTCACTGATCGGGCTTAACGAAATCAAGTTGGGAATCGCGCTGCCAACTATCGTCCTGGAATTCGTAAAGGCGGCTTTGCCGCCACATTCGTTTCCTCAAGTGCTGTATATGGGCGGGCTTTTCCAGCCGCAAAAGGCCGTTACGCTGCATTTGATCGACGAACTGGTCGAGTCATCCAGCGTACTCAGACGCTCTATTGCTGTCGCGGGCGAATTTGGAAACTATGGTGCTGCATTTTCACAGATAAAGAAAGATACGAGAGCGTCCTTTGTTGAGCAAATCAGGGCGGCCGACAACACCTCAGAATGGCTGGATCTCTGGTTTTCGGATGAAACTCGCCGCGTGCTGGGTGAAATCCGCGACGGGATGTTGGCGCGACGGCAGCAGCGCACAGAAAAAGAAGAGGCAGAAGCGGCCGCCCAGCAGCAGAAAGAGTCCACAACTCAAGCGGAAGAACCCGCCCCCGAACAACCGAAACAGCAAATCATTTATCAAGATTCCGGAGAAGTCCTGGAAAGAATCAGCGACGAAGACATCGAGTCCGCTGACAAGCCCGCCCCTGATCAAGGTGAATCGTAGATTCGGTGCAGCACATCGGAAATGTTCGAGTGATTGTCTGTTCCTGTATTTTGTTCAGGCCCCGCGCCGGTTGAATTATTCGAGTCTGAATTGTCGGATGCTTCTCTGATGGAATTCAGCAGAGATCCGTGAATTTGTCGGCGGCAATCTGCCAGTAACGTCAGGGCATTCTCCTCGGAATCTGCCTCAAAAAACCTGACGGCAAGATATTCTGCTCCGTCAACGTTTCCTTGATACTTTAAAAGGCTGACACGGTTCTGGAATGCCTGATTCAATAAATCATAGGGCAGTTTCCTGCGCGATTGTGCCGTGAAGGTATTTTCATAGTGAAGCAGTCTGTCCAGGAATTCAAACGATTTCTGATATTTTCCCGCGCGGTGATAAATCGCTCCCAAAGCATATAGAAAAATTTCTGGTGGGTCGTCAGTTAGTGCCAGGATCTTACCGCTCAAAGCAGGAATCAGCGCCAGTTCGCCATCTGTCAGTAATCTGTTTGGATCAGCAATAATCGAATGGCTGAGTGCGAGGAATTGCAGAATCAAATCGGCGCAAACAGTGGCGACCTGATAATTGCTTCGTCGAATACGATCTTCGGGCGACTCTTCCTCTTCCGCCGAATCGCGAAGCATTGAAACCACGATAAAAATGCCCGGCAGGATAAAGACCACGGCTACAAACAGCGTAGGTCCGATGTCGACGCTCCCGATTACCGGCAACAGTATCTGGAGCACAATAGCGCCCAGAACAACAAAGGCGACAATGCTGGTCCAGTTTCGTTTCTTTTCCGGCATTAGAACGACTCCAGGGCAGATCGCTGGTAATACAAGCCCGCTCGGCGACTCAGATTCTAGCAGCAGATGCGGCGAAAATCTTCATCGGCCAGTCCTTTTCTGCTGGAAAAACCTGCAATCAAAATTTAGGGCTTGGCGAAACAGCACCCCAGCTAATAAACTATGGCTCGTGGCCTGTTGAGGGGCAAAATTTCTTACTCGGGAGTTGCTATGCAAATGAGGTCAGCTATTGTAAAGATCTCGGTTATCGGCGCTGTCGCCGTGGGATCTTTCTTTGTATTTATGAAACCGGCGGCAAGCGGTTCGCCCGTCGCCGTTATTGATGATGGCGGGCAGATTTACGGAACGAAGTGCGCCGGATGTCACGGTGCGGACGGCAAAGGAAACGAGCGACTAAAGGGCAGAGTCCCGGACTTTACCAATGCCGATTGGCAGAAAAAACATTCAGATGATGAGTTCACCCAGATAATCAAAGAAGGCAAACGACCGATGCCGCCTTTCAAAGACAAACTTTCTGATGATGAAATTAAAGCTGTCATAGGAAAAGTCCGATCTTTCGCTTCCAAATAAGTTCATCATCGAAACCAGATTCGTCTAAGACACTAATAGCCACCGCAGAACATTTTCCGTGGTGGCTATTATGATTTATGTGGAAGCCACAGGATCTCGTATATAACGTCGCGGCCTCGTTTATCAATAAATCTGTGATAAGAGAAGATCATGGCCACTGCGAGTGTGCGGTCGCAGCGGGCTAATTATCATTCCGGGGTTTCATTCCTAGCGGACTTCGAACTATCGGTTAATTACGGGAGAATCGTTGGGTCGTCGCAAATAGCGACGGTTAAAAGTCCGCTCCGTCATCGCCATAGCGGGCAAACTCACACCGATTTGGAAATTATCCAGCAGAATTCGAGTTAATAGTTTCCACCGTGCGATAACGGACGAGAGTTTAATACCACAAGTTATAGGGCTAGTCAATCACAGTTACCACAAAATGTAGACAGGAACGAAAATAAATCAGAAGCGATTAAGGCGCGTCAGCTTTCCCGCTCCGCGGCGGCGCGATAACCTTTGCAGGAAGCTGAAAACCGGAGGAATCAATCCCGAGTTCGGTCCCAATCTGGCTTGGCTCGTATTTAACCAGTCCAAAGGCCAATGGTTTTCCGAGCAGCGGAGATTTAACAGCGCTGGTGACCTGACCAACCTCTTTCGTTCCTTTAAATATCTTGTCGCCCGGTATCGGACGGGTTTCGCCATCTATTTCCAGCAAAGCCAACCGTTTAGCAACGTGTCCGCGATAGTGAAGGCGAGCGATAATTTCCTGTCCGACGTAACAGCCTTTGGTGTAACTGACCGCAGATTCCAGATTGGCTTCGACTAAAATATTATTTTCATCGAAATCGACACCGAAGATCGGGATTCCCGCTTCGACTCGCGCCGTATTGAGCGCTTCGAACCCGGCAGGGCGAACTTCGAACTCGCGTCCTTTCTCAACTAATAAATCCCAGACGGCTGGCAAAGTATCGCTGTCCATGAAGATATCATAGCCATCTTCCCCGGTGTGAGAGACCTTCGCAATCATCGCGGTATTGCCGGCAATTTCAGTCCTGATGTGTTGCAAGGGCTCTGAGGGTAAGTCAATGCCTGCCAAAGATTTGACCAGTTGCCGCGCACGAGGACCCTGGATCGAAAGGTGACCAATCGCTTCGCTAACATCCTTCATCTCTGAGCGGGAAAGTTTCAGGTATTTGTCCAGATAGGCTTTTGTGGCTTCGATAGCGTCCCCGTCAATGTCGATAAACACGGATTCTTCATTTACATAGAATCGTCCATAGCCGACCACTTTCCCCATTGTTGTGAGGAACGAGTTTTCAATACCGCCACCAGGGTTGACGGCCTTTATGTCGTTAGAAGATATGCTCTGAAGGAATTGAATCCGATCCTGGCCTGAGATCTCAAGTCTACCGCGATAACTCAGATCGATCATTGCGGTCGCCTGGCGGATAGCGTTGTATTCCAATGGGCAATCGCCAAAATTGCCGGGAGTTTCGTATCCGGCAAATTCTATAAAATCTCCGCCTGCTGCCTGTTGTTTGTCGTAGAGGGGCGTCCTTTTCATTGTCTCCTCACCTTTCGGATCAATGATTCTATTGATCAAAGGTAAGGATATCAAATCTTGTCGGTCCGCGAACTGTTGATGCTGACAGTTAGAGGTTATTTCTCTTTTGTACCGTTGAGCTCTTTGTACATATCAGAGATGTTCGGTTTCACAAAACCTTGAATACCAAAGCTTTTGAAGCGATCCGGCAACGTCGCCGCAAGCTGTTCCTGTGCTTGCTCTAAAGTTTTTCCCTCTGATATTGCCTGCTTTACCCTGGTTCGAAGGTCAACCAGATAGTCATGGAAAGCCTGGACGTCGGCGGAATCAGCAACAGGACCGTGGCCCGGAACAAATTTGGCAGTAGGGTATTGCCTCAGAATTTGTTCCAGCGATGGGATCCAATCGTTCACAGTTGCATCGATCAGATTTGGCAGGGATTTTGACCAGCCCATATCGCCGGTGAAGAGAACATTCGCGTCGGGAACGTAAACCAGAGTGTCTCCGCCGGTATGTCCTGGCAGGGTAAACAGCACAACTTCCCTTTTACCTAAAAACAGATGCATGCCCTCGGTTGTGTAGGTGATTGTCGGTGGAGTGATCTTTAATGTCAGCATCGCATCGGTCATTCTCAACCGTCGCTCTAAACCAGGTCGCGTTTTGTCATCTGCGCCCAGCTTTGCCAATTGCTGCTGGGTATCGTTGCGGCGCTTTTGTAACTCCTCGGTAGAGGATATGAATTTGTGATTTACATTTTTTGTAGTGATCCAGTCTCTGACGTTTGCCTGCGCGATGATCGGAATGTTACGCGCCGCAAAAACCTGGTTTCCGCCAACGTGGTCCAGATGATAATGTGAATTAACAACGTATTTGATCGGTAACGACGTCCGCTGTTCGATCTGGGCCAACAGTTCTTCGGCCGCCTGCGGAGTGGTGTAGGTATCGACCACTATCACGCCATCATCGCCGATAATGAATCCGGCATTGCTTCCGGCGAGACCAGTCGGGACTGAAATCCCCGCAAAGACGCCCTCGGCGACTTTTGTCAGAGTGAAGTCGTCTTCGGCCTTAGGCGGAGCGGTCGGTCGCGCAAGATTAACGGTCAGAAAACACAACAATCCCAGCAAAGCTACGGCGATTATTTTTTTCATTAGTCCTCTTATTAGAAAGAAAGATCAGTGAACAATTCTACAATAATATGTAATCGAATCGATGGCTATCTAATTCCAGGTTTGCCATGCTGGCGGCGGTTGAGGTCGCTTTCGGCGAAAAACGAAGACCAGGAGCGCCCCGGCAATAAAGCCACCGACATGCGCCATGAACGCGACTCCTGATGATTGCTGAGTTGTCGCGATGGCACCATATCCGCTGATCAGTTGCAGAACGAACCATAGACCGATGACTATAACGGCAGGCAGTGTCGTTATAAATAAAAGAAAAATCGGTACTATGACTCGAATTCGGTTAGTGGGATACAGAACTACGTAAGCTCCTAGGGCTCCGGCAATCGCACCCGACGCTCCCAGATTCGGAACAACCGAATTCGGGTCGACAGCGATTTGCGAAAAATCCGCGCACAATCCACAGATGATATAGAAAATCAAAAATCGCCCGTGTCCCATGGCATCTTCCACGTTGTCGCCGAAGATCCACAGATAGAGCATGTTTCCGCCGATATGCAGCCAACTGGCGTGCATAAACATCGACGTAAGGAGAGTCAGGTAAATGATGGGCGGACCAGGATATTGACGAATAACTTCATAATGGTCGCCGGCAAGAACCTTGGCTGTTCCGACTAGATCTACACCGTGCGTTATCTCGTAAGGGATAACACTGAATCCGTTTACAAAACTTTCCCCCTGAACACTTTCGTATAGAAAGACCAGTACATTCACCGCGATCAATCCCCAAGTTACCCAGGGAACTATCGTTCGCTGAGAATTGTCATCGCCAATCGGGAAAAGCATCGGAACCTCTCCTGTTGTTATTGTACGCTTTTGGCTCGGGAGACTAGACGAAATTCGACAGCATCAAATTTCATTCCTCTTAACTGTTTTACTGCGCTCCCCATTTCAACTTACTTCGAAGAACCTGGAAATAGTTGCGGCTGAGGGGCCTGACGAGATGAAAAATACCATCGCTTTTCGTGATCAGAATTCGGTCGTCGCTTTGAAGGGGAATGCGTTTTTGGCCGTCAAGGGTTACCGTGGCCTCATCCGAATGCGAATGGAGGCAAAGCTCCACAACAGCAGTGTCTGGCAGCAGCAGAGGACGGTTCGACAGTGTGTGTGGACATATAGGGGTCAGAACCAGAGCTCCCATAACAGGATAGATAATCGGACCACCGGCCGACAAATTGTAAGCCGTCGATCCAGTCGGCGTAGCGATGATCAATCCGTCTGCTCTAAACAGATTTACGAAATGGGAATCGATCCAGCAATCGATCTCGATCATGCGGACTACGGTGCCTTTGGTAACCACAACATCATTGAGGACTTGATCGTCGGAAACGACCTGACCGTCGCGAAGTGCGCAAACTGAAAGCATCGTACGAGGCTCTGTTACGAAATGGCCAGACAAAACATAATCGAGCGCCGGGAACAACTCTTCTAAGGTAAAATCGGTCAGATAACCCAGTCGCCCGAAATTGATACCGAGCACGGGTATCTTTCTGGCTCCGACCATTCGTGCGGCGCCAAGCATTGTGCCATCTCCACCCAGCACTACGAGAAGATCGATCTGATCGACGAGCTTGCTTTCGTCCACACTGGTGACGCGGCGAAGAAGCGGCGCTAACTCGCCATCAATCAGCACCTCGATGCGCCTTTCCTGCAGCCAATCGGTCATCTGCTGAATGACTGGCAGTGCTTCAGGCAGATTGGGTCTGACAACAACGCCAATTCGTTTTATCGGAGGTCGTTCTTCCATAGCTTGATTATAAAACGAGACTGAAACGTCTAATGTTTATAGAGATACTATATCACCAGATGTTGATTGTCCTAGTTCGGGCTCGGTCTTGGAAAACTTGTGAGCCAACTTCTTTAGCCAGACAGGAATGGTTTGATAGATGGGCTCTTCGCCAATGGCCTCGTGAAGCCGTTCGACTCTGCGCTGGACCCGATGAAATTCCGTCATATCAGGAATATCCTGCCAGTCTTCATAGCAGCCAAATTGTATGCACGGAGCTGGTTTGGCTTTGTAATGAACCAGACATCCTACGCCTTTTTCAAACAACGGACACGAGTAGGTCTGTTTGAAAGTATCTCCAACGGCGTCCAGCCTGTGGCGGACGACTGTCTGTTCGGCTTTCGTTATGATTTGGTAAAACTTCTGTTTGCTGATGCGCGGCGATTGCTGCAACGTGCGAAGAATAGCTGTAGCTTCCAGCCTGGTTATATTGACATTCACAAATTTGGAATCTTGGCAGCACGGCATTGAGCAGGTCGAGCAATCGATGGCATTCTGGCTGTGACGTCCGATGTAGGCGCGAAAATTATCTTTTATGCGTTTCAGGCGAGCCAACGCTTCGGATTCGTTAATTTTTCGCATAACGATTTCACAAAACTGACTATTATCTGTTATACGTCACGGTAGCAGGAATAACAAACAGAAAAGTGGCGCGGACATTCAGTCTGCGCATGTCGGGTAAGGGTATGTTGATTGTTTAGGATGCGGTGATCACCTGCATATCGAATTCCTGCGCTGATCGGACGAGAGCGTTTCAATGATCTTGGATGTAACTTAACCCGCGCAGACTGCAGTGTCTGCGCCAAATGAAAGCGTTTTGTGAATCAGGCGGTAAGAGAGGCGCCAATTACATTCGAAGAACTGGTCGACCGTCATCGACGGGAGGTCTTTGTCTACCTCTGTCGAATGGCTTGCAGCAAAACCGATGCTGAAGATTTAATGCAGGAAACACTGCTCCGGGCCTTTCGCTCGTTTCAGAAACTCCGATCCGACTCCAACTATCGCGCCTGGCTGTATAAAATAGCAACGAACGCATTTCTGAACTTTGCCCGAAAGCGCCAAACTGAGAAGATTGTCGAAGTCGAAGATACAGAGTTGATGATGATCTCTGATGGGCGAGAAGCCGTGGACGAAGAGCTGGGCAGGCGACGCCTGGTCAGTGATCTCGCCAGTTTCATCGCAACTCTTCCTGTGAAACAGAGAGCAGCACTGATTCAACGAAAATACGAAGGGCTTGATTATGCAGACATTGCGGTAAATCTTGATTGTTCCGAAGACGCTGCCCGCGCCAGCGTTTTTCAGGCGATAAAGAAAGTGAAAACTCATTTCGAGCATGGACGCAAACAGAACATGGAACAGGTGCGCGGGATTTAGATTAAATGGAACGAGCAGCAAGAATAATCGACGAGAACGAATGCTTTACCGATGACGAGTGCGTAGAGTTCATCCTGAATGACCTCTCGGACGAAAATCGGAATGCAATCCGGCGCCACAGCACAACGTGCAAGGAGTGCGCTGACCTGCTCGACGATTATGTCGATTTCGACAAGACACTAACCCAGGCCGGCCAAATAGATGTCGCTGAATTAAGACCTTCGGAAGCTCCGGTAATCTCTCATAGCTCGTCAAAGAAAAAGAGCGATGTAGTAGAAGTGTTCTACACTACGATGCCAAGCAAAGTCGGCAATCTCCTTGTAGCCAGTACTGATTCAGGTCTCTGCAGAATTTCATTCCTTGGCGGTGTTGTTGAACCAAGCGCATTGTTCGAAAAGATGTACAAAAGAAACTTCGATCTTCATCGGGACGACGACAGACTTTCAAAGGCTGTGACTGAACTTAAAGAATATTTCTCAGGCGAGCGCACTTCGTTCGATCTACCGCTGGATCTGTCATTGGCAGGAACTCCATTCCAACGAAAAGTCCTTGAGACTATTGGCAACATACCTTTCGGAAAACACTGGAGCTACGGAGAGCTTGCCAGGGAAATTGGACATCCGAAAGCCTATCGCGCAGTAGGTTCAGCGCTTGGTAAAAATCCCATACCAATCATAGTTCCGTGCCATCGCGTGATGGCCAGCGGTGGCAAAATCGGTGGCTACACCGGCGGATTGCAAATTAAGCGCGCATTAATGGAGTTGGAAGGCATTCATCTCTAACCAATTTATGCCCGACGCGAAACTTGACATTGTTTTGCTCGAAGGTTTGTACGCAGTTTGCCAGTTGTCGCTCTCAGCTTCCGGTGGTAACGCCGCGGCGTTGCAGACGCCCTCTGACGGATTATTTTCCATAACAAAAACAGACGAAGAGATTTCTGTAGTTTGTGCTGAGTCAGCTGCTCCCGAAAATGCAAAATGTGAGACCGGTTGGCGATGTTTCAAAGTCCAGGGGCCG
>DASRDY010000254.1:0-44354 GCA_035652355.1 Blastocatellia bacterium | reverse complement strand
AATCAATTGTTTTGGATGGCATCTCTTATCGAATAATCGGCGTTATGCCTGCGAAGTTCGATTTTCCGGCCAGGACACAGGTCTGGACCAATCTTCAGGTAAAGGCCGCTTTCCAAGGGCGGCAATTTCCATTCTACTCTGTGATTGGAAGATTAAAGCGCGGCGTCGCAATAGACCAGGCACAGGCCGACATGAGTGCGATTGCGGTCGGTCTGGCGCAGGCGTTCCCTGATACGAACAAAAACCGCGGACTCGCGCTGGCCGGATGGCACGATCAGGAAATCAAGTTAGTTAAACAGCCAATACTGATTCTTGGTGGAGCGGCGCTCTTTATTCTGCTGATTGCCTGCGCCAACGTTGCCAACCTGTTGTTGACCGCACTGTCAGAGCGTCAACGCGAGGTTGCGATTCGTACGGTACTCGGCGCCGGCCGTTTGCGGATTATGAGGCAGCTATTAACGGAGAGTCTGCTCTTGTCAGGCGCCGGAGGACTCCTCGGAGTCATAATCTCGTTCTGGGTCACAAGCGCCATCGTAAAGCTCAGCCCAATCGAGATTCCCTATCGCGAATCTATCGGCGTAAACGGACGCGTGCTTGTATTCGCTCTTCTTATTTCGATGATTACGGGCGCTGTTGCCGGACTCTCACCAATCGCGGCCGCCTTCCGCGTCAATTTGAATGATTCGCTAAAGCTGGTGGGAAGTAGTATTGCCGGAGGCGCAAAGCAGGATCGGTTGAGAAATGTACTAGTGATAGTTGAGCTCTCATTGACTATGATGTTGCTTGTCAGCGCTGGCCTGTTAATAAGAAGCTTCCGATCTATCGTCACCATTGATACCGGATATAATCCCAAGGGGCTCCTCACGCTTAAGATTGAACTTCCCAGCTCAAAATATCCAGGGCCTGCGGACAGTATAACTTTCTATGACAATCTTCTAACGCGCATCGATTCCATTAAGGGCGTCAGGTCGGCGTCATGCGCCTTCAGATTGCCTCAGGAGCCGACTATTCAGGTAAGTGCTCGCCCTGACGCAAAAGAAGGATCGTTCGCCTCTCAAACAGCGAAGGCGGATCTCAATGCGGTCAGTCCTGATTACCTGGCGAGCCTGGAAATCCCTTTGGATGCCGGACGATCATTTACCAGGTTCGACAATATGGGATCGAAGAAAGTGGCGATTATCGATAGAGGCTTAGCCAAAACATTATGGCCAAACACTGATCCGATTGGACAGACGATTTTTGTGGCCATATCGACCCAGGCTACGCCATTCGAAGTGGTGGGCGTCGCTGGTTCAACCCGCAGCATGACGCTGGGAAGCACACCATCCTTTCAAATCTATTATCCGTTAGCCCAGTTCGCCAGTAATAGCGTTCGTTTAATTGTCCGGCCGGATGGTGACCCTGATGCTGTCGTTCCAGCACTCCGCGCCGTCATCAGCGATGCCGACAAAGGAATTCCGCTCCAGGGCATGATTTCAATGGAAGAGAGACTGTCGAAATCAATCGTCGGGCCGAGATTCTATGCGGTTTTGATGGCATCTTTCGCGGCGATTGCGATACTGCTGTCCGTGATCGGTCTATACGGCGTTATCTCGTGTTTAGTCGGCCGACGAACACACGAAATCGGCATAAGAATGGCATTGGGAGCCGAGCGTAATGACATTCTCAAAATGGTAGTTTTTCAGGGACTATGGATGGTAGTTGTCGGGCTGGGTTTGGGATTAGCTGGCGCTCTGGCCGTCACCCGTTTTCTCCGCAGTCTGTTATTTGAAATCAAGCCAACTGATCCTGCTACCTTTGCCGGAATAGCGGTTTTGCTTGTGATTATTGCTTTGCTTGCCTCGTACATACCTGCGCGCCGAGCATCAAAAGTCGATCCAATGATTGCTTTGCGATATGAATGACGGAGAGCCATTGCTATGAGGTTTCCATTCTGGCGACGGAAACGAGAAGAAGAATTAGATGAAGAGCTGAACAGCCACTTGCAAATGGCCGCACAGGATTTTGCTTCGCGTGGAAGATCATCGAAGGACGCGCGAACCGAAGCACAACGCCAGTTTGGTAATGTGGACTTAGTAAAAGAGGCCGCTCGTCAGGTGTGGGGATTGCAATCCCTGGAAACCCTTTTCAAAGACCTGCGATACGCATTGCGTATGCTGGTTAAGTACCCCACCTTTACCGCAGTTGCGGTGTTAAGTCTGGCGCTGGGCATAGGGGCGAATACGGCGATCTTCAGCGTTGTTAACGTTCTTCTGTTTAAACCATTGCCCTATTCAGAACCGAATCGATTGATGGTTCTGTCGATTTCCGACCACCGACCGGCAGCGCAAGGCGACAACTATTATTGGTCTTACCCCGCCTTTACGAAAGTAAGGGATGACAGTATCAGCTTCGAAGACGCCGCGGCGTACAGCGATATCAATTTGACGATGGTTGCCAACGGCGAACCTGAAAAAGAGCGCGGGGAAATTGTCACGGCCAGTTATTTTGAAACGCTTGGAGTAAAGGCATCGATCGGGCGAGTATTTCTGCCGGAAGAAGATAAAACGCCTGACGGGCACGCGGTTGTGGTTCTGGGAAACGACCTTTGGCAGCGGCGTTTTAGCGGCGACTCGTCCGTTATCGGAAAAGAGATTTATCTGAACAAAGCGCCGTACACCATTGTGGGAGTGTTGCCACCCGGGTTCCGCGGCCAATCAGGGACAGCAGATTTCTGGACGCCGATGATGATGGCTGGAACTTTGAGATATCCTAACATCCTCAATATGTCGGGCAGCATCTGGCTGAAGATTATCCTGCGGCTTAAAAAAGATGTCAGTGTAGATAAAGCAAGGTCGGAACTGCCGGTAATTAAGAATAAGGTTGTCGAGGTGGTCCCGCAATCTTTCCTTGAGGATCTGGGTGGAGAATTCAAGCTGGTTCCACTAAAGGAAACCAAGGTTGATCCTGCCGTTACACGAGCCTTTTCAGTTCTGCTGGCTGCTGTAGGTTGCGTACTGCTGATCGCGTGTTTGAACATAGCGAATCTTTTATTAGCTCGCGCGATCGCCAGACAAAAAGAGTTCGCCGTCCGCACGGCATTGGGGGCTGGGCGAAATCGTCTGATCAGGCAAGTCCTGACGGAAAGCGTGTTATTGTCAACCATCGGCGGCGCGTTCGGTCTTTTAATCGGTTTTGTGGGAATAAAATGGCTGGTTGCCGCAAAACCATGGAATACAACTAATGCGTTGTCGAGTTATCACTACGCGTTGACATTCGATTATTTCAAAGTGGAGTTGGATTGGCGAGTGCTGCTGTTCAACTTCGCGGTGGCATTGATCACCGGAGTAATCTTTGGCGCTATTCCGGCGCGCCAGGCGGGACGCGTCAACGTCAACGAGATATTAAAACAGAGCACAGCCGCGAGCGTCAGCGGATTCGGTTCGCTCCGGCGACCCAGCATGCGAGGCTTCCTGGTCGTAATGGAAGTTGCTCTTTCACTAGTCCTGTTAATCGGCGCTGGATTGCTGATCAAAACTGTTTCGCAGCTGAGCGCGGTCAATCTGGGCTTTGATGCTGACAACGTCATAACAATGACAATAGGAGGCGATCATCCCGCCGGATTTAACAAGTCATTGCTTGAACGGCTGCAGTCGGTTCCGGGAGTTCAGTCAGTCAGTTTCGCCGACGTCACACCCCTCACCGGCTTTTACAGCAGCGGCAAGATTCAGATTGAAGATCGAGATCTAACCGACGATGTGAGCCTGTATCCGGCACTGAATGTGATAACTCCTGCCTACTTCAAAACGCTGGGCATAAAGCTTCTCAAGGGACGCAACTTTGATGATCGCGATACGGAATACTCGCCTCACGTGGCTATTTTCAGTCGACATTTAGCCGAACAATACTGGCCGGGTCAGGATCCCATCGGCAAGCGCATAAAAGCCAACTGGCGCTTTAAACATGGTGCACCCGGAGACTGGATCGAAGTCGTCGGAGTGGTCGATGATGTCAAATACGAACAAGTCGAAAACGATCCAACACGTATCTATTACTTCTGTGATGGACAGCCGACGATGGGCAGTGATGTGCTTTCGGTTCGCGGCGCGTTAGACACATCGTCGCTTGTTACTATCGTCAGACGCGAGGTCGCCGCTCTCGACCGCGCCGCGCCAATTTACGACGTCACAACAATGAAGGAGCGAACCGCCAGGTCCACATCGCGTTTTCGCTACAGCGCGGTATTGATGGGAGTATTTGCCGGGCTCGCATTGATGCTGGGAGCCATCGGAATTTACGGTGTTGTAGGATTCGAAGTGTCAGCGAGAACGCGCGAGCTGGGCATCCGGGTCGCACTTGGCGCTCGGCCGTTTGAAATCGTCGTGATGGTAATTACGGATTGCGGCTGGCTGATCGCCGCGGGACTGACAATCGGTGTACTGGGCGCGCTGGCAACCACAAGGGTTTTGACAAGTCAGCTTTATCAGGTGCGGGCAACAGACCCGATAATTTTTATCTTAACAGCGGTGTTGCTTACCGCGGTGGCTTTTTTTGCCTGTTATCTTCCCGCGAAACGAGCTTCCCGAATTGATCCTATGACTGCGCTGAGGTGCGAATAAGAAACACTTGTATACGGAGCTCGTATACGGAGAAGGATGGTTCCGTGAAAATCCCATTCTGGCGACAACAACGAGAAACAGAGTTAGATGACGAGATCAACAATCACCTTCGCCAGTCAATAAACGACCGCGTCGATCGCGGCGAGGACCCGGATCAGGCAACAGCCTCTGCTCGGCGAGAAATAGGTAACGTTGATCTGGTAAGGGCCGTCACACGCAGCATGTGGGGCTGGATCTGGCTTGAGCAACTAGCACAGGATTTTCGCTTTGGCGCAAGGACTCTGCTTAAAAATCGGTCATTCAGTTTAATCGCCGTCGTCACGCTCGCGTTAGGTATCGGTGCTAACACGGCCATTTTCAGCGTCGTCAACTCCGTTCTATTGCGTCCGCTTCCTTATCCGGAACCCGATCGAATCGTACAGATTTGGGAAACATATCTGCCGAAATTTCCTCACATTGGCGCATCGACTCCCGATTATTACGAATTCAAGGATCACGCGAATTCGTTTTCGATGGTTGCCGGTTTTCGGTACGTGCCAACGGGACTCAATCTCACCGATGGCGGCGATCCGCAACGAATTAAAGCGACATACGCGACCTCAAATCTTTTTTCCTTACTTGGAGTGAACCCGATTGTCGGCCGTACTTTCCGGCCGGAGGAAGATCAATCTGGCAACGAACAGGTAGTAATGATCAGCCACAAACTATGGCAAAGCCGTTTCGGCGGTGATCAAAACGCGGTCGGCAAAACGATCAAACTAAATGGCGCATCATACCGGATAGTGGGAGTTCTGCCTGCCATTGATCTGGTTGATTGGGCCGATGTCTGGATGCCTTTGGGTTTGATTGGAGATGAGCTTACAAGTCGCAGATTCCATCCCATCAGCGTCATTGCCCGTTTAAAGCCCGGAGTTACGATCCAGCAGGCTCAATCTGAACTGACATCGATCGAAGAACGGCTTCGACAGCAATACCCAAGGACCAGTACGGGATGGGGCGCATCGGTCACATCGCTGCAGGAAGATATTGTGGGCAAGACCAGACCGATGCTCTTGCTCCTGTTTGGGGCTGTGGGGTTTGTTCTTTTGATAGCATGCACCAACGTTGCGAATTTGCTGCTGGCAAGAGCGGCAACGCGCCAGAAGGAAGTCGCGCTTCGCACTGCGCTGGGTGCATCGCGATTGCGCGTAATGAGGCAGTTGCTTGCCGAAAGCCTGTTACTATCGTTGATTGGGGGCACAGTCGGGTTCCTTCTCGCAATAAAAGGAATTCATTTGCTGGTCGCAGCCGGTCCGGCCGATCTTCCACGTTTGAATGAAATTGGGATCGATGGTCGCGTTCTCGGATTTGCCGTGGGAGCAGTATTTCTGACGGGTTTGATTTGCGGGATTCTGCCAGCGCTTCAGGCATCTAGAACTCAATTGAGCGAAATACTTAAGCAAGGCTCGAAAACGTCCAGCATAGGGTTCAACCGCTATACTCGTGGGCTTTTGGTTGTATCTGAGATCGCTCTGGCATTGGTTCTGCTCATCGGAGCGGGTTTGTTAATCAGGACCTTCAGGCATCTGCTGGAAATTGATCCGGGCTTCAAACCCGATCACTTGCTGACGATGCAGATCTCCGTTGCCAATGAAGACGACGTAGGGGACAGCACACCAAATGCGAAGCTCTTCCAGCGGATTGCCGACCGAGTTAAGGCTCTGCCGGGCGTCGTCTCCGCAGCTGGTATCAGCTATTTACCCCTGGATTCCACCGCTCCGCAACAAACAAGATTTTTACCGGAAGGTGAGCCTCTGACCGATACCTCCGCCCTGCCTGTGGCAGAATATCGAATTGTCAGTGATGAT
This sequence comes from Blastocatellia bacterium, assembly GCA_035652355.1. Taxonomy (GTDB): domain Bacteria; phylum Acidobacteriota; class Blastocatellia; order DASRDY01; family DASRDY01; genus DASRDY01. The sequence continues at coordinate 37,909 of DASRDY010000254.1, read as the reverse complement.
TATTTCAAAACGATTGGCATACCTTTGCTCGCAGGCAGAACGTTGGACGAGCGTGATTGGTCGGGAACAAACATTGTGATCAACCAGACAATGGCTGAGCGTTACTGGCCGGGTCAGGTCGCGGTCGGTAAAAGGATCAACCAATCGCCTCTGTCACCGACGCCGTTCTGGATAACTGTTGTCGGAGTGGTCGGAAACACTAAACAGATGGGTTTGGACGCTAAACCGACACTGGATATGTATCTGACCGGCGGGTGGACGGGAACGCTGGTAATCAGAACCGATGGTGACCCGTTGAATCTGGCCGCTGCAGTTCGTCAGGAGATTCGATCCGTAGATAACCAACTGCCGATTTCGGAAGCTTCGACAATGAACGATCTTGTTGCGAAATCTGTAGCTTCAAGAAGATTCTCCATGATGCTCCTTGGAATATTTGCTGGTGTGGCGCTGCTGTTGTCCACAGTCGGAATTTACGGCGTCATAGCGTATTCCGTTGCGCAGCGCACGAATGAGATTGGCGTTCGAGTGGCGCTGGGCGCTCAGCGACTGGACATTTTGAAACTGGTTATCGGAGAAGGACTGATCTTAGGTTTGACAGGAATCACCATTGGAATCGCAGCGGCGCTGGGTCTGACGCGACTTATGCAGGGACTCCTTTTCAATGTCAGCGCAACTGACCCGCTGACCTTTACTCTTATCGCGTTGCTGCTGGGAGCAGTCGCGCTATTGGCCAGTTACATTCCCGCGCGCAAAGCAATGCGCGTCGATCCGATGCTTGCCTTGAGATATGAATAGTTAGAGGAGTCGTCGATGCGATTTCCGTTCTGGCGAAAAAAACGTGAAGAAGATCTGGACGAAGAGATAAATCAGCATTTGCATTTGGCAGTCCGCGAACGCATCGAACGCGGTGAGTCCGCGGAACAAGCTAACGCTGCCGCGCGGCGCGAAATGGGGAACGTTGGTCTCGTAAAGGAAGTTACTCGTCAGGCGTGGGGATTGATGTGGCTCGAACGGCTCTCGCAAGACATCGGATACGGTCTTCGAATACTTCGCAAGAGTCCGGCGTTTACCGCCGTCGCCGTGTTATCGCTGGCGCTTGGAATTGGCGCGAACACTGCAATTTTCAGTGTGGCAAACGAGGTGTTGCTAAAATCGCTGCCTGTGCGCAGTCCGGAACAACTGGTTCTTTTAAGCTGGACTTCCGGGCAACGATTGATGGGCAGCGGCTTCTGGCCCGGTGTATCGGTAAACAAGGATACTGGAGCTCACGCAAGTCGATCGTTTTCTTATCTCACCTACCAGCAATTCCGTTCGCAGTCAAAATCGCTTTCCGACGTATTTGCCTTCACCAGTCTTTTCAAGTTGGATGGAGTTGATGACGATACTGAATCCCCATCGATTCAAATGGTGTCGGGCAATTACTACAGCGCGCTCGGTGTTCGCGCTGTCGCGGGGCGCTTATTAAGCGATGAAGATGATTTGGATACATCAGCGCCTGTAATTGTCATCAGCAGCCGTTACTGGCAAAGAGAGTTCGGTCGCAATCCGGCGGCGATCGGCAAAACAGTAAAGCTTGACGCCACCCCATTCACGATCATCGGCGTGGTGGAGGGCCGGTTCTCAGGAACGCTTGATATTGGTTCTTCGCCTGACATGGCGATTCCGCTGTCAATGAGCAACCGTATCGGGCACATCGGTCCTAAATTCACCGATACCATGAAACAAGAGCCATGGCTGTGGCCGCTGATGGTAATGGGAAGATTAAAGCCATCTTCAACGTTTGACGACGTGAAGACCGATCTTCAGGGAACTTTTTACTCAACGTCACTTGAGGGATGGACTCTGAACTCCGACAAAGGATCGGGCAAGTTTCGCAATAATACTCCTGATGCGCCGCAGCTTCAGGTCTCCGCAGGAAACCAGGGATTGACCGAGTCCAGAGAAGAATTGGCAAGCCTGGTCCGAATAATGCTGGCGATCGTCGGGATTATCCTGTTGATCGTCTGTTCCAACCTCGCGAATTTGATGTTAGCGCGGTCCTTTGTACGCAGCAGAGAGATTGCAGTCCGGATGGCCATGGGCGCGCGCCGCGGGCGATTGATTCGCCAATTGCTCACTGAAAGTTTAATGCTTGCTGTGGCCGGCGCTGTTCTTGGAGCGCTGTTCGCCGTATGGGGAAACGGTCTTTTTCTTGCCTGGATCAACCGAATGAATCCATCGATCGTGATTGAGCCGCAGATAGATTTGCGAGTACTCGGTTTTACCGCCGCCGTCAGCCTGATCACAGGTCTTCTGGTCGGCATCGTACCTGCGATTCGAGCCACAACGATAGATTTGAACGCTGCAATGAAAAGTCAGAGCGGCTTTGGACGATCGCGCTCTGTCGTGAGCAAGACCCTGTTGATCATGCAGATTGCAATGTCGGTCGTTCTGCTTACCGGCGCCGGATTGTTCGTTCGAACCCTGATCAATCTGCAACGAACAGAGATAGGATTTGATACCAGGAATCTGTTGCTGTTCAAAGTCTCCACCCGAATGAATCGCGAACAGCGCAAGCAAATACCTGAGATATTCCAGCAGGTGTGCGATCAGATTCAGGCTGTTCCAGGCGTAACAGCCGTCACCAATTCACAATGGCCGCTGCTGACTCGGGATTTGCCGATGCCTTATATATGGGTGCGAAACCACGTTAGGGAAGCGGGAGAAAACCCGACGATGTTTGAGCAAAATGTCTGGCCCAACTTTTTCGACACGATGGGAATGCAGATTGTGCTCGGACGCGGCTTGTCGATGAAAGACTCGCAGGATTGGATCTCTGGGGGACCCTATCACGCTGTTATCAATGAAACGCTTGCTCGGAAATATTTTCAAAACGTTAACCCAATAGGCCAAAGATTCGGAATGACAAAAAATCCAGTGACCGAATCGATGCCAGACAGCGAATTGATCGAGGTAGTTGGCATCGTGCGCGATTCTAAATTCACCAGCGTGCGCGAAGCGGTGCCGCCAACAGCGTTCTACCCATTTCAGCCGAGCGAGGTTACATTTGAAGTCAGAACGGCCGTCGATCCTCTCTCTCTCGCTTCAATCATTCGAGAAAAAGTCACGGAAGTAAATCCGAACCTGATTCCAACCGAGTTCCGCAGTCAGAGCGACCAGGCAGAGCTGACATACGCGACCGAACGTCACTTCGCCGTTCTTTCAAGCCTGTTCGGATTGCTGGCGGTGATGCTGGTGTTCATCGGTCTATTCGGGCTTCTGTCATATAGCGTCGCAAATCGGACTCAGGAATTCGGTATTCGAACCGCGCTCGGTGCTCAGGCCCGAGAGATTATTTCGATGGTGCTACGCGAAACGTTATGGCTTGTCTCTATCGGTATAGCGATTGGATTGGTGAACGCGTTTATTTTGAATCGTCTGATTGAGAGCATGCTTTACGGTGTATCGCGAAACGATCCCGTGACTATCGCTATTGGCGTTTTATTGATGATCGTAGTCGCAGTGCTGGCGGGTTTCATTCCGGCGCTTCGCGCATCAAAGATCGATCCGATGATTGCGCTCAGATATGAATAGGACTCTACTTTCCGTTGGAGCGCTGGCGATTGATTTTATCGAAGACCTCTTCCAGGGAAACAGTTTCCATTTCACCTCTGTCAAAAGCCGCCATTCGATCTTCAGCTTCCTGAACCCAAAGCTCAGCGAGATGAGGATCAATTTTATGAATACTCTCAAGCAAGCGGTCAGCCAATTCGGCGCGTTCCTCAGACGAAAGCGTCAAGGCCTGGGCAAGGATTTGCGATGCGGTTTCCGTCATTGTGATTATCCTTTCCGCTACAGTATATCACAGTGAAATCCGGAGCCCTTATACGCAGATAATACGAAAATGAAGACTCACTTTTGGAGACATAAACGCGAAAGCGAGCTAAAAGAGGAAATCAACAGTCATATCGAAATGGCCGCGCGTGATTGTATCGAACGCGGCGACTCCGTGGAAAAGGCTGCCGCTTCTGCGCGAAGAGAGCTTGGAAACGACGCGCTGATCAGAGAGGTAACAAGACAAATGTGGGGAATGACCTGGTTCGAACAATTCAAATTTGATCTCTTATTCGCATTTCGAGCGCTACGCAAAACTCCCGCATTCACTGCCGCCGCCATACTCACTCTGGCGTTGGCAATCGGAGCGAATACCGCAATATTCAGCATCATAAGAGCGGTCATCATTCGCGACTTGCCGTTTGCTGACCCAAGCCGACTGGTTCAATTGAAGAACGGCCAATCAGGTGACTGGCTTATATATCGCGACTTCGCGGATTTGCGCGAGCAAAATCGCAGCTTTGAGTCGATGGGCGCATCGCGCTTTGCTGTTGTGACGCTCACAGGAAATGGCATGCCTGAAGCGTTATATGGCTCGGCCGTTTCCTACGATATGCTATCAATGCTCGGCGCAAAGCCGCTTCTCGGTCGAACCTTTACGGCCGACGACGATCAGCCCGGGCATGAACATGTTGTGATTCTGAGTTACAGCACCTGGCAAAACGAATTTGGGCGGGAGCAACGTATAGTCGGCAGGAAGATTCATCTGACTAACCAGGACCAGGAGGATTTCCAGGTTATCGGCGTGATGCCGCCCGATTTCAATTTTCCGCTCGTGATACCTTCCTCCGTAAATCCTCCGACACGGCAAATGGCCTTCTGGATTCCGATTGGACTAGACGCCAAACAGCTGAGCAGATCCGGTCGCACTGTAATGGTAACTGCCCGACTCCGCCCTGGTGTTACTATCAATCAGGCCCAATCCGATGTCGATAGAATCTACAATGACCTTGCCCGGATTTATCCGCAATCGAACGCCGGTAGAAGCGCGAACATTGTTGCTTTTAGCGAATTCATTTTTGGCAACACCTGGAAAGCGATGCTGATTATCTGGGGCGCGACAGCGATAGTATTGCTTATCGCGTGCGCCAACATTGCTAACCTGCTGCTGGCAAGGGCATTGAATCGCCGCCGCGAAACCGGCATCAGGATTGCCCTCGGAGCGAATCGATGGCGATTAGTCAGGCAATGGATCACCGAAAGTTTGCTGCTTGCACTTATCGGAGGCTGCGCGGGGCTTTTACTGGCCGGTTTGACTCTCAACGTATTGCTAAAAATCGCACCACAGGATATTCCACGGTTATACGAGACACATATCGACATCACAGTGCTGTTGCTCACTATAGGTCTCTCATTGCTGGCTGGACTGCTGTTCGGGCTATTACCTGCCTGGCAAGCGGCAGATTGTGATCCCTTAGAGGCATTAAAAGATGGCGGCGGAAACGCAGGAACAAGGCGCGCTCGCACGCGAGAGATATTGATAATTTCCGAATTGGCCCTGTGTGTCCCGCTGGCAATCATAGCTGCGTTGCTCATGCAGAGCTTTGTGAAACTGCTGAACGTAGATACCGGATTTCGGCCGGACGGAATAACTGCCGCGATAATAGTCCTGCCGACCAATCGTTACCCCAACCAGGACGCCCAGATGGTTTTCTTTCGCAAGCCATTGAATCAGTTGCAATCCGACCCGGCGGTCGAATCGGCTGCGACCGTCGACGGCGTGCCCCTTTCCGGTAACATCTCTGGCGCGTATGTCGATATCGAAGAACATCCTTCCACTGAACAAGGCGATAAACGGCCCACCGCTGAAGTTTTTTCTATAACTCCGAATTATCTTTCAATAATGGGTATTCCACTAGTCAGTGGTCGAATGTTGAGCCCCGAAGATGCGCAGAGCGGATTCCGGTCTTTGCTTGTTAACGACACAGCTGCAAAAGAGTTCTGGCCAGGCGAAAATCCTCTGGGAAAGCGACTTTATTTTGACGGAATCGACAAGGCAGGCGAATGGCGACAGGTCGTCGGTGTCGTCAAAACAACCAGAGACAGCGCTCTCGCCGAAACAGGCAGATCGGCAGTGTATGTGCCGGCGGAACAGGGTATATCATTTTCGGATTTTCTGGTGGTAAAGGCCAAAAACCCCTCGATCGATCTGACACAGGATATCCGCAAAGCTGTGGCTGATGTTGACAAGGATCAACCGGTCTTTCTTGTTACTTCGATGAAATCACTGGTCGATAATTCGGCGGCAGGCGAGCGTTTCAGTGCGTCGATGTTGTCGTTGTTTGGGCTTCTGGCGACAATTCTTGCCGCGCTCGGTGTCTACGGTCTGGTCTCATACACGGTGGCAAGTCGAATGAAGGAAATCGGAATCCGGATGGCGCTTGGCGCAGAGAGGGTCACGATTTTGAAAATGATGCTCAGGTGGGCAATGACCAGAATGGCTATTGGATTAACCATCGGCATTATTGCCGCCGTCGGGTTAACTCGATTGATTTCCAGTTTGTTGTTCGAAATCCGGGCAGGCGATCTGTCAACATTTATTGGCGTTTCTATCGCATTGATTAGTGTGTCGCTGATCGCCTGCTATTTGCCTGCCCGACGCGCGTCAAAAAGCGATCCAATGGTGGTCTTGCGCGGCGAATAGAACTCATCGTTGTGGGGCCGGCATAATCAGGCGTATTGTTGCTGCCAAAATTGCCAGTTTCACGCCCCAGGAAACCAGATGCGAGACAACGACCATTGGGTCGAGTTTCATATACAACCCTTCGGCGACTGCCATTGGCACGGTTACCGCTAACCAGGTTAAAAGCGCGAATACTATCATTCGGGAAAAATCATTAATCTCGAAATACGCGCAGGCGTACGTAAAAGCCGCACTGGTCAGAAATACCAGCACTATTGTCCAGGCTATCGCTCGCCCTTCGGAAAATCCCTGTTCGGCCGTGCGCCAGACTTCGGGAAACACCTTGTATTTGTCGTGAAACAGAACTCCCGTAAAGAGCCAATCGGTCGTAGAGACAACAGTTCCCCCGATCAGCACTGTAAGTGCAAACCTTGTCCAATTCATTAATTGTTCTCCGAATTATTTAGTCAGAACGTCAGGCGGTCTCTTTTTTCCAGTCGCCATCGATAAATTGGCTGTACTGGGCGTTGACCTCAGCAAGATAGATCTCGTTTCCGTCCGGATCCTCTATGTACTGCACCTTTACCGCTTCGTCGTTGACGATTTCGCCGTTAATTTTAGCGCCTTTCTCCTTCAGCTCCTTAACCACTTCTTCCAGAGGCTTAGAAACGTTGAGGCCAATCGTTATAGAGCCCTTTTTACCCGCAGGTGACTGATCCGAAGCCGGGTGCAGCCCAATCGTGAGCCCCTGACCCGCAATTATCTGCGCCCAGTCGTTTCCGAAACGATAGGCCAGCTTAAGACCCAGAACACCGCTGTAGAACTCGACGGCGCGGTCCATATCGGATACGTAAATCGTTGCTAAACCGGAAGAGATCATTGGTTAAGCTCCTGTTTGGCGAATTTGATGTTAAAATCAGGCTTGGTAAAGTTAACGGCAGAATCGACACTAAACAAGCACCACTTTGATTTTTTCAGGTGCCATTTAAAGGTCAAGCGTGAATGTCCAGGCGGGTAATTAAAACAAACCTCACAGAGTTTTCGATTGCATCGACTCCCGGACGCAGCCTTTATCACAAGGTTTACCGCGCGATAATGGACTCGATTCTTTCCGGCGAACTGCCACCGGGATCTAGACTGCCATCTACTCGTTCGCTCGCGACCAGCCTGAATATCTCGCGAAACAGCGTGTCACATGCCTATGAACAACTCTTTTCTGAAGGATATATTGAGGGCAAAGTCGGTTCAGGAACTTATGTTTCCCGTCAACTTCCAGAATCAGCAAAGTTGCGCCGACGGGCACAGCGACGACAGAAGGCAGATTTGAAGGTTGCCGACCTGCTCGATTCTTCGAAGTTTCCGTTTGAGCGAATCGATGCCGACGACAGCGAAGGTAATCCGTTTTACATTTACTCGTCGCGCTAAAACATGTTCCGCAATATTTCCGCTAATTACATGCTGTCTAACGAAGACCTTGAACGCTCGTCCATAGTTGCCAACAACCTGATGAACCGGGAACGTGTCTGCACGGGCGAGAACAGCTACTCAAAAGATCTCAAATTCAATATTTTGGATTTCCTGAGAAGCAGGCTGGCGAGCGGAGATCGGGTGAACTGGCTTGACCTGTGTTGCGGCCGAGGGCGAGCATTGATCGAAGCTGCCGAAACCCTTGCAACCGAAGCTTTACCGGACCCTCTCGATATCACGGGACTCGACCTCATTTCCCATTTTGATCCGTACGCAGCCCCCCTTCATTTTTTGAAGATGGTCGAATCATCCGTTTTCCAATGGCAGCCAGCTCGAACCTACGATTTGATCACTTGTGTTCACGGTCTTCATTACCTGGGTGACAAACTGGGAGCAATAACCAATGCCTGTTCGTGGCTTAAACCGAACGGGGTCTTTGTCGCGAATCTCGATCTGAACAACATAAAGGGAACGGACGGAAAGCCGCTCACCAGAACCCTTCTCAAACGCTTTCGATCTGCCGGGCTGGATTGGCAGCGGACGCGTCATATAATCCGCTCTGACGCCCACAGGGAGCTCAACCTCGGTTACCGTTATCTCGGAGCAGATGATAAAGCCGGTCCGAACTATACCGGCCAACCAGCAGTCGACTCGTATTACGCCTGAACCTGCAAAGGGACGACCTAATCCGCTGCATCCAAACGATTTAAACACGCAAAGCGATTGCCTAATTGTTTAAGGGCCGCTTAAAGCATTAAGCATCGCTTAAGCAAGCATTTAACGGACCTTTAAAGTGCCAATTCGATGCATATAAATGTCAGAAATCGCAAGAAATTCAGTAATTTATGAGTAATCTTTAAAGTCAGGAGAGGTGCGTGGAACGTTTAAGTTGCAATTGATCGGCTACTTTAATTAAAATAGCGTAAATTCTAGAAATTATTGATTTTTATGGAGGTCATAAGTTGAAGTTGCAGAACTCCCAACGAGGCGCTGTCTCTCAGAAGACTCTTTCCACGCTCGTCACAGTGGCGATAATCTTAATCGTCATTGCCTACGGATTATGGAAATTCTACAAGCGAACGCCGAGCTTGCCGTCTCGTCCGCCCGTTGCCGGACTGCCTGAAATGACAGTTAAACCAAAACCTGAAGAGACGTCCTTCGAAGGTTGTTCACCAGAAGGTGAAGGTCGGGATCGCCAGCTAAATCTTCTAAAGAACAGGGTTGATGAAGGCCATTACACTCCGGTAGCTTTCGATGCGATTGAGAAGCTGACGTGGCCCGCCGAAATAGATCGTAAAACCCGCGAGCACTGGTCGAGCTCAGATGTCGCCGAAGTTAGCCGTTACGAAGGGATACCGGTTTCCGTTGAAGGTTATCTGGCAGGCGTCAAGCTGGAAGGTCCTGAATCGACCAATTGCCATGGATCTGATAATGAAACGCGCGACTACCATATCTGGCTGACGGCTTCACCTGGAGAGGATCGCAGCGCCTCGATCGTAGTGGAAGCCACCCCACGCGTCAGATATAAGCATCCCGCCTGGACCATTTCTAATCTTGAACGACTGGTAAAGGATCAGACAAAAGTGAGGATCAGCGGCTGGCTGATGCTGGATCCAGAGCATCCCGATCAGGTCGGAAAGACTCGCGGGACAATCTGGGAAATCCATCCGATTATGAAAATCGAGATTAATCGCAGTGGATGGCAAACCCTGGAATAAGTGGAATAAACAGGCGTTTAATCTTCCTCTTGGGGAACGCTTGATGTCAGTTTAGATTCTTAGCAATTTAAGTCCGCTCACAAATCTAAAGTGCTTTAAATTCAATGTCAAAAGCTCGAGGTTATAGACCACACAGGTTGCAGCAACAATTGAATCCGCAAGCATTAGCCCGTGGCTGTTCGAGTATTGCTTTATCAATCTCCGGGCTTCTTCCGAGACCTCATCATCAATAGGAATAAGCTGATAGCTATCGAGATATTGCTCGATCGAACGTATTTCCGATTTGCTCTTCGATCCTTGGATAGTTTCAATCCAGACGATGGCATTAATCACCGGGTCATCCAGGTTGATTACCATCTTTGCGAGCCCGATATCACCGGCTAGAATCCTGGCGATAATATTAGTATCAATCAGGACGGCCACCGACGCTCCTTATTTGATTTGCGAACTGTTCGGCTTGATCCGGAGTAAAGCGATCGGACCAAATGCCAAGGATCTTTTCAGTCTCCTCAGCAAGATCTGGTTTGGCAGAATTGCGACGCGGGAGTTTTCTTGACACGGGCGCGCCAATCGATAACTGTTCGAGCAATACATCGCCCTCTTCAGCCGTGAGGCTGACATGCTCATTAATATCTTGTGGCAGGTCAATAACGATTCTTCCCATAGAATGATTTTAACATTCCAACATAGATTCAAGCTAGCGAATATACGATAAGTAAGAGGATGTTTAACTTCAGAATTTCATCCGCCGCTCGACGAATCTTCACTGAAGGCGCTGTTATTCCGGACGATAAGAAGGTGAATTATCTTTTTTGACGGAATACGTATGCGCGCTCGGAATCTGTTTGAATCGAAACCCATTGTTTTCGATTCTGTATTGGAGCTTGGAAACAGCCATCAATCAAAGGTTTACGCCCTCATCCAGGATGCAAACCTGGTAGCGAAACTCCTTTCAAGGCGGTCAAAAGAACAATCCGACAAACTGACCTACATGGTGGACCATCTTCCCGCCGGAATAGATGATCCCGATCAGGAATTTTCCGTCGCTTGGCCAATCGATCTGTTGTTGCGTAATGGACCCGACGGTCCGACCGTGGCGGGAATGATTATGCCGCGCGCAACAAATAGCTATCAGATAACCAGCTGTTACCGCGCGGAGCTTCGGCAGCAACAGTTTCCGGAATTCAGCTATCGTTCCCTGATGCGCATCGCCAGAAATCTGTGCGGCGCAGTAAACGTATTGCATCGAAACAACATAGCTCTCGGACATATTAAGGAATCTCACATTCTGGTTTCTCCCGGTAAAAGAGTGACCGTTGTTGGCGCCGACACTCTGCAACTTACAGACAAAAATAAACACGTCATATACAAATCAGCCGGGAACGCCATCGAATTTCTTCCGCCCGAGCTGCAAGGACTGACAGACTGCGATTTTGGCCCGGAACAAGATCATTTTGGACTGGCCGTTCTGATATTCAAATTGTTGATGGAGGGGCAGCATCCTTTTTCTGCTGAGGGCGTTGCGGGCGATAGCTCCGCGATATTGGCAAAACAGATTTGCGCCGGCAAGTTTGCGTTTGCAACCGGAAGCCGCACTGTCGAACAAACAGCACCGTCGTTCGGAATTCTAAGCCCTGAAATTCAAAACCTGTTTGTTAAATGTTTCGTTGACGGTTACAAAGATCCGACAGTCAGACCGACAGCGGATAACTGGTATAAAGCGCTTGATCGGTTCAGCGCTTCAGCGAAATCGTGTAAAATCAATCGGCAGCATACTTTTGGAAATCACCTTAAATCGTGTCCGTGGTGCGAAATAGCCGCCGCGCCAAGCGGTGTCGACCTCTACACGCGGGTTGACAGATCGCAAGATGAAAAAGATGGCGGGCCTACTGCGCCCACTACCAGCAAGCAAACTGCGACCGGCGAGCTTTCGGCGGCGCCTAAAAATCGTCATGTCTCAACAGTTTTGGCGCGTTCAAAGCCTGTCAAAGAAAAACGAGAAAGAATAAAGGTTAAGGATGCCGTCGCAAGTCACGGTGTTGTATCCCAATACGATGATGGACAAGGGTTTATCCTCTTCGGACGGTATTTTGAAAAGCGAAGTGTCGTTAAAGTCGCATTAATCGTGGTTCTCGTTCTTGGATTCATATATTTAGGATGGTCTGGCCTGGGCGGACAGACGGCCGATCGTTCTCCGGATGCTTCCGACCCATCGGTATCCGGAGTCGTTGTTAGCTCAGTACCAGGAATCAACGTAACCGTCGTTTCTCTCCGATTTTTCGAAAACAGTAATCCATCGGCCAGACGACTCTATTTTGATCGTTTCAAAAATGACGAAACAACCGAGATCGCGTGGGAGCTGGGTATCGATTCCACCGGATCTACGGCGGAGTCGTTTACAGTTAATGCTCTTTGGTATGATCCCACTGGTAACCTACTGACTTCCCAGGACTTGGATTGCAAGCTGCCGACCACTCCAACCATAACCTATTACACCCTCGGCTACGCAAAGTCACGGTCGGGATCCTGGAATGCGGGCAAGTACACGGTCGAACTCCGTGCGGGTGGTGTGCTGGTTGCGCGCAGGTCTTTTGACGTTTATTAATAATCAATAATTGCAATATATTAACCTGCCATACCAGATAATTTACATTAAATAATCCATGTAACTCGCCGTAACTTGACATTAAGTCCTGGTGCGTTTAGATCAGGCACGCCGCTGAATTCGGCCAACTGCTGTCACACCTGTCACAGATCAGTTAAGCAGTTTAATTACGGACAATTAGAGCTGTGACACCGGAGAGCAAAGGACTTTTGTGGCCAACTGATGTCACAGTTTTAAACGTTCGTTTAGGACCTGGTCGGTTCTTGATCTGGTTGGACAGCTTCAAAATCTTTGCTCGAAATCAGTCAATCTCGTGTTATCTTAACCGGGCGGTTGATGTCTCGCGTACGCGCCCTAACTTTAACGAGACAGGAGAGCAACTCTAAACAATAGAACGTCAGCCGACGTCCTTGCCGTAACACATTCTGTTTCGGTGATTAACCCGATAGGGCTCTAACTCTGTAATTCTTAAAGCAGTCGTATTTCCGTGGAAAAAAGCCGGACCGATCATTCTTTGCTGAACAGAGCGCTAAGTTGTTTTGCGCTATTGGTTTGTCTGCTGGCCGGCGCCAATTATATAACGGTTCAATGCCAACCAAACGCCGCGAACCAGAGCACCTTGACGGTCTTTTTCGAGGTTAGAAACGGCAGGCTCACGGTAGATCGTGGCAAAAGCGGCGGCGGATTCTCAGCAACCACGCAATTTAAGGAAAACCTCGCATTTGACGGACACGCTCCCTCGCTTTCACAGATAGAGGCGAAGCTGTTTGACGACATTGACTGGGCGTTCAGGCAAGCTCCGCAGATTTATTGGTACACGCTGGTTTCAGCCGAGATCGACAGCCAAACCGGCCTACCAAAAGACAGCGCCTCCGTTAAGCAATTGTCTGATTTTAATGGAGGTTGGGATCAATATTCCGTCGTTTTTAACAAATGGGCGACCGGCAATACCAGGCATTCATTGAGAAACGCCTTCAATAATCTCTTTTTCAATGGTTCGCAGGGACCATTTCCTGCTGGCGAGACCGACTTTGTTTCCGCTGCCGGATCGTTGCCGAAAACGGCACTTTACCTGCCGCTTCGTCCGAAATACGATCCAGTTAAGGGAACAGCGACCTTTCTCGTGATGGATCCTGTTAAATCCTGGAGCGATACCTCGGCTTTCAGCGTTTGTGCGCCGCGGACCAGGGGAGATCATTGCGCAAACGGCGATACGACCCCGCCGTCCGCATTAGTTCGCGGCTTGCTGCAGTCTGCGTCCGATAAACTTTGGCGAAGCTACTATATTCAGCAGATGCTTTCGGCTTATTACGCTGGCAACGGCTACAGTCCACAAATCCAGGTTTCAACGACGAACGATACCAGGCGCTATATAGCGATTCAGGACCAACGCGTCGGCCGCATCATTATAGAGAACAAAACCACGCTGGACCCTACGACCGTAGACAAGATCCTCTATTTCCTGCTCGCCGACAGACCGTTCCGTTTTTACGTTGCAAACACGGTTCGGTGGAATGATCTTCCCCTGGCCCCGGGTGATACATCGACGCAGGCGTTGGACTATCTTGACCTTGGTTTCACCGCGGGATCTGAGCCGCTGCTCAATCAGTTTTTATTCCAGGATCAGCAGGCAAATATTGCTCAGTTCGGATTCGGCACGACTATAGTGACGGACGGTGGGTCGGCTCGCGCTAACAAGTTTTATGTGGATATCCTGATTCGACCGGCTGCGAAAACAGCCACAAAGAAGCCCTCTCCGACACACAGCACTGTTTCTTCGCCAGGTTTGAACGGGCCTAAATCGGTAAACCCTGCCTTGAAGACATCGGATCAAAGCCTCGGTAGGTCTTCGAATCTGACCGATCCGAAGAGTTCTCCGCAAGAGACCGCTGTAGAGAAAAAGACTCGAAACAATCTCAGTCTGGGATTCGATTACAAACCCGGACAGGGAATTCGTTTCATTGGCGGCTACCAGCGAACGACAAACGAAGGGACGATCTCGGTTCAGATCGGAGATCAAAAGAACGCGCTGGGCTCGTTAAGCTATTCAAAAGATTTCGCTCTATTTGGTTCTTCGATCGGCGACAGTCGATTCTTTCGTCGATTGAATGTTCAATTCACCGGCTCGACCGACTTCAACGCGGATCGGTTCCTGGCCGGGCAGGACACAAACGAGCGACGCACCGGTGGCTATGCAAAGGCAGAACTGGAAGTCTTTCGCGACCGAAACGGCAAACTGCTGCAATTCACGGCTGAAGGTCGGCAAACGACTGTAACGTTGACTCCGGCGGGACAAACTGGGACAAACCAGAATATAACCACGTTGGATTTATCCGGTTTCTTTTTGTACCAGAAAAACAACAATCCTTATCTGCGCAGGATAGGTTTCGACAGTGATCTTCGCCTGGGTCTCGGTTTCGGAAATGAGCCAAATTACCGAAGCCTGATTATAACTTCGAATTATCATCAGCAATTATTCGACGGCGTCGAGACGGATATCACAGGACACGCAGAGATCGACAGCGCCGGGACGCCGATTTTTGAGCAAGCTTCTCTTGGCGGCGCCGAGATGCTTCGCGGATTTCGCGAAGATGATGCAATTGGACGACGATTGTGGAGTCTTCAAAACGAGCTATGGCTCCCTGTGCCCGGGACGCTACACGCGTATGAAGGTCGACGATCTTTTATCCGAAAGAACGTGAGAATTGCCGCCTTCACCGATGTTGGAGCCGCATATCGCACGAGCAATTCACCGGCAGGCACTAAAGTTGGTCCCGGCGCAGGACTGAGATTCCTCTACGGTCCTGCCGTTTTCAAACTCGATTGGGCATACGGAATAGGCGACGGAGCGACTGGCAAAGGTCACGGAAGAGTCTATTTCAGCATTAGTCTGGTAAATCATTTTTGAGAGAGACAAATATGAGCACATTTCAATTAACAAGCAATGGCACAACGTATGTTCTGGATACTGCCGGGAACGTCACGCAAAACTCAACAGTAATCGGCACCTGGAACACAGACAGTTCGAACAATATTGTTCTAACCAGCAATTCCATCAGTACAAACAACAATCCGCCGCTTCCTGTTTTCAGCGGCCTTACATGGCAGTTTGTAAACAACCAGCTTTGCCTCTCAGCGGGAGGCGCGCAGGTAATCAACTTCGATACGTTGACGGATGGCACCTTAGTCGATTACTCAGTGGACAACAACGCCAGGCTCAGGGTGATGCTAAGTGGTGCGGGCGAACAGTCGTTCGTGCTTTCCGGGAGCTGGGATTTTGATGCTTCCAATGTTTTATCGATCACGATAAATGATACGACTTCACAATTTGCCAGTGGCGGACTTATATCCCGAGTGACAAACGGATTTGCCTACAGTTTCAGTGACAACGTCGACGGGAATCTTCCGTATGTACTTAGCTTTAAGGGACAGTGGGGACAGGACGCGGGTGATCAGAGCAAGCTGACTTTTACATATCAAACCCCAAACGGACCGGCGACCTTTACGTTACCGGCAAGTCTCACCTTCAATCGAAGCACGAACCAGCTTCAGTATTCCTATACAGACAACGGCGGTGTGTCGTGGGGTGTTAGTTTCACCGGAGCTCTGGTCATTAACGACAACTGGACAATCAGTTACTCAATCGACGAGAGCAGCCAGGGAGGCATTCTCACTTCAACCATCGTGATCAATACCGTTATTAACGTCAGTAAATTCTCCGGCGATCTCGAGCTCAAGATTGTCGATTCAAACGGAAAAACCGGCGATAGCATCACTCTGGGTGGACAATTCCAGGCTTTTCCTGGCGATGTAAAGCTGGATGTCGGCTTCAGCATCAGCCAAAGCTCCGGTCAGCCTCTCAGCGTGACGTTCGATGGCGATTTGAAGACGGAATCGGGATTCGATCTTTCATTCAGCTTCACAAAGAACGCGGCCGGAGAAACGATCAGTTTTGAGGTCGATCAGTTCAAACTGGGACCTTTCGACGGTAGCGCAAAATTCAAACTCACGGATAACAATGGCAAGAATTGGGCGATTCAGGGATTGCTGAACTGGTCCTGGTGAGAGTGCGGAATTGTAGCGTTTTAATCGCCTTTGTTGAAATGACCTGTACTGAAACGGTAAACGCGTTTTAACAATTAGAGGTTCCTCATCAGATTTTGCGAACCAGCAATGCGACTTTGTCGGAAACTCAGGTAATTAGCGCGAGGGCTGCGCGGGAATATTCAACCAAAAAAACTTACGGATAATTGCCGCTTGGCACGGTAAATGATCTAGTGATTTCAAAATATGTCTGGAGAAGTTATGGCAAAGGCGCTAGTTTTGGTTGCAGAAGACGATACAGATACGCGAGAGACAGTCCGTGAATTACTGGAGACCGAAGGATTCGATGTGGTTGCGGCTGAGGATCTGATTCTGGCTTACGGATTATTGTCGGCGAATCGCCCTGATGTGATTCTGGCAGATATAATGATGCCAAAGCTGGATGGAATAGGTTTCATTCGCTGGGTCAAGAGCAATCCGGACTTTTCGGACATTCCGATCATTGCGATGACAGCTTACGATGAAAAGTATCTGGTTGAGGCAAAAGCTTCTGGAGCAGTGGTAACGATCCGCAAACCCATGGAACTTCCGTTCATAGCCGAAGCCGTCTCCCGTTTATTGAGCGCCACAAGCCACAAATGAAGTCCAGAAAGGGAGCATGACTCCCTTATCGAAAGAGAAGTCAGTGTCAGGTATTCAAGAACGCTAACAGAACCTAATTCGAAGCATAGCCCACTTCTATTTCGTTCCGTAACCGGGCGATATCGCGTTGCGGCGGAGCGCCAAACAGCTTTTTATAGTCTCTGCTGAAGTAAGAAGGATCTTCATAACCGACGCGGAAGCCTGCGCTTGCCGCATCAAGGTCTTCACCCAACATCAAACGACGAGCTTCCTGAAGCCGGATCTGTTTCTGAAACTGCAATGGGCTCATCGCGGTAACAGACTTGAAGTGATGATGAAAACCGGAAACGCTCATTCCCAGATCACGCGCGATCTCATCGATTCTCAACGGCTGATCAAAATGTTCACGAAGGCGTTCGATTGCCATGGAAATGCGGCGAGTCTCTGCTCCTGATGTCAAAAGATGACTGAGACGCGCACCCTGTTCTCCCCTTAACAGTCGATAGACGATCTCGCGGATAATCAGCGGAGCCAGAACGTGAATCTCGCCGGGCGTTTCCAGAAGCCTGGCCAATCTGACAATTGCATCCAGCATATTGGCGTCGATTGAGCTGACGTCCATTGCCTTGACGGTTGCGTCGCCTTTCCTCATTTCGATGCCCGATTCCATAATGACTGAGGCTACCAACGTGGCATCAAGGTTCAGGCGAAGACTTAAATAAGGTTCTTCGACAGAGGCTTCGACAACTCGGCTTACGATTGGCAAATTAACGGTCGAGATTAAATAGCGGCCTGGATCGTAGCGAAATGCTTCTTCGCCCAGCAATACCTGTTTGGCTCCTTGCGCAATTACACAAAAAGCAGGCTGGAAAACGGAATGCGTCATCTCTGTCGGCTGACACGAACGAGCAAGGAAGAGTCCGGGGAAGACTTCTAATACGCCGTCCTGTGGTATAGCGCGCGCTATGCGCTGGACAAGTTCGTCTTGATTACTTTTTATTCTCTGGGCTTCGTGATCCAATTCGTGATCTTCCTGATGGTTCATAGATGTATGTTAGTCATTTCGTGCTATCGCGCAACACCCAGGGTTTTGCAGAATTGTACAATAATTCGCGACTATCGTCTTATCACCCTGCAAACCGAAATCACTATAATCAGTTTCGAATTTGAGAGACAAAATTGACTCTTAACAAAACGGATTTGAAAAAAACGAAGAGAACCTACTGAGGGAACCACGAAGGAGAAATTATGCAGAAACGCAATCTTGGAAAAAGCAATTTGGAAGTATCGGCCATTGGGCTTGGTTGTATGGGTATGAGCTTTGGCTACGGTCCGCCTGCGGACAAGCAGGAAATGATCCGTCTGATTCGAACGGCGGTTGAGCGCGGCGTTACATTTTTTGACACTGCCGAAGTGTACGGACCGTTCGCGAATGAAGAACTTGTGGGCGAGGCCCTCGCTCCGGTTCGTAATCAGGTTGTGATAGCTACCAAGTTCGGATTCAAAATTGATCCGAAGTCGGAACGAGGTATGGTGGGACTGGACAGTCGGCCAGAGCATATTAAAAAAGTCGCCGAAGCGTCGCTTAAACGCCTAAAGACAGACAGGATTGATTTATTCTACCAGCACCGCGTCGATCCTGAAGTTCCAATCGAAGACGTGGCGGGAGCTGTGAAAGACCTGATTCAGCAGGGCAAGGTTAAGCACTTTGGGCTTTCCGAAGCGGGAGCGCGAACGATTCGTCGCGCAAACACGGTCCAGCCGGTCGCAGCTTTGCAAAGCGAGTACTCGCTGTGGCAGAGAGAGCCGGAAAAAGAAGTGTTGCCAACCCTTGAGGAACTGGGAATTGGCTTCGTTCCATACAGTCCTTTGGGCAGGGGCTTCCTGACAGGAAAAATCAACGAGAATACGACGTTTGACAGCAACGACTTTCGCAATATTCTTCCTCGGTTTACTCCAGAAGCAAGGAAAGCGAATCAAGCACTGGTTGATCTCCTCGGACAAATCGCCAATAAAAAGAATGCGACACCGGCACAAATAGCGCTTGCGTGGCTGCTTGCTCAAAAACCGTGGATCGCGCCGATTCCTGGCACGACAAAGCTGAAACGTCTGGAGGAAAATATCGGTGCAGCGGACATCGAACTTTCCGCCGAGGATCTTCGCGAAATTAATAGCGCTTCCTCAAAAATTGATATAGAAGGAGCCAGGTATCCAGAGCAACTAGAGAAAATGACAGGTCGTTGAGCGAACGTGAAGCTCTTAGACATGCTGAAAGGAGATAGCGAATGTCAGAAAAACAAGAACCATCGGCGCCGCGAAAACCCTTAGTAGATTTCGCGCCCAAACTCGCGGAGTTGACGGAGAATGTGCTGTTCGGAGACGTCTGGAAGCGCGAGGAGCTTTCGCCACGCGATCGCAGCCTTATCACTGTGGCCGCGCTGATCTCTGGCGGAAATACTGAGCAGCTTACCTTCCATCTTAACCGGGCAAAAGAGAATGGATTATCGGAAGAGGAGCTTATCGAAGTAATCACTCACTTGGCATTCTATTGCGGATGGCCTCGGGCAATGTCTGCTATCAAGGTTGCAAGAGAAGTATTTAAGAGGTAGATCAATACGCACCAATTATATGAACAGGCAAATATCGGCCGAACAAGGCCGTACAAAAAGGGAATCAGCTTTTAACGAAACAGGAGAACAAATTCATGTATAACGCTAGAGCTTACTCTGCTGCCAGCGCGACATCGCCTTTCAGCTCAACTTCGATTCCGCGGCGCGATTTGACAGAACACGACGTGCAGATCGAAATACTTTTTTGCGGCATCTGCCATTCCGATCTGCACGCGTCTCGCAGCGAGTGGGACGGAACTGTCTATCCGATTGTTCCCGGTCACGAGATAGTTGGTCGCGTCACAAAAGTTGGCTCGGGAGTTACCAAATTCAAGACCGGCGATCTCGCCGGAGTCGGTTGCATGGTTGATTCGGACGGCACCTGTGCGGAATGCAAAGCCGGCTTCGAGCAGAACTGCCCGAATATGGTGCTCACATACAACTCGCCTGATAAACATCTTGGTGGCGTGACATACGGCGGTTACTCTGACAGCATCGTGGTTGACGAGCGCTTTGTCCTGCACATTCCGCTAAATCTCGATCTTGCCGGAACCGCGCCGCTCCTTTGCGCCGGAATCACAACTTACTCGCCTATGCGCCACTGGGGTGTCGCGGAAGGGAAGAAGGTTGGTGTGGTCGGTCTTGGTGGCCTTGGCCACATGGGAGTGAAGTTCGGCCACGCTTTCGGTGCTCACGTGGTTGTCTTCACAACATCACCCGACAAAACGGAAGACGCACTTCGTCTCGGCGCCGATGAAGTCGTAATCTCGCGCAACGCCGACCAGATGCAGAAGCACGCAAACAGCTTTGACTTTATCCTCGACACGGTCTCTGCCCAACACGATATTAATGCCTATCTCCAACTACTCGGTCCCGATGGAACGGTCACGCTGGTCGGTGCGCCACCAGAGCCACTCGGCGTTGCTGCGTTCAACCTTATCAAGGGTCGCCGAAGCCTGGCCGGTTCGAACATCGGCGGCATTGCTGAAACCCAGGAAATGCTCGACTTTTGTGGCAAGCATAACGTCACCTCTGATGTCGAAGTCATTCCGATTCAGAAAATCAACGAGGCCTACGAACGAATGCTCAAATCCGATGTGAAGTATCGTTTCTCGATTGATATGGCTTCTTTGAAATCGGAGTAGCAAGCAAGGACGATTTGTATGAAAATCGGCATTCTGGGTTCAGGATTGATGGGTGGCAAGCTGGGAACTATTTTCGCGCGAGCTGGACACGAGGTCGTGTTCAGCTACGCTCGCAGCGAAGACAAGCTGAAACAGCTAGCCCGTGACGCCGGCGAAAGCGCTCGATCCGGTTCTCCGGCCGAGGCAGCTAGAGATGCAGACGCAATTCTTCTTGCTGTTCATTGGTCCAGACTGGACGACGTCTTAAAACAAGCAGGCGATCTGTCGGGAAAGGTGGTAATAACCTGCTCGCTGCCGATGAATAGCGAGGACACCCAGCTTGTTTTTGCGCACACGACGTCAGGTGCGGAGGAGCTTGCGAAGAGGATCCCCAAAGCATCGATTGCGGCCGCATTCAACACGGTGCCCAGCGAAGTATTATTTGACGTGTTTGAAGCCACAGACAAAAGCACCCGGCCAAATTTGGTATATTACGGCAACGACGAGAAGGGCAAACAAGCGGCTGCTGAATTGATTCGCGATGCTGGGTTCGATCCAATCGATGCTGGACCCCTACGGATTGCCAGATACGCAGAGCCATTCGCGTTGCTGGTCGCCCAGATCGCCTACGAAGGGGATCAAGGACCTGAAATGGCCTACAGGTTCGAATGGCACAGCGGGTGATGATATGTCGGAGTTGACAGAATGGAACAGCTTTTACGTAATCGTCGGCTCGGCCGCCGGTGCGCTGATTGGGCTGCAATTCGTGGCGTTGTCACTGATTGCCCAGCGACCAGTGCGTCGTATGGAAGAGGGGAGCGCGGCATTTTCAACACCGACGATCGTCCATTTCGGAGCGGTTCTGTTGCTGTCGGCGATTGTAAGCATTCCGTGGCGAGGGACCGGCGCGATTTCTGTTCTCCTGGGTTTGGCAGGTCTCGGCGGAATATTTTACGCGGCCATTGTGACCCGACGAATGATAATACAAACCGTTTACAAACCGGTATTCGAAGATTGGATGTTTCACGCGGTGCTTCCGTTCGTGGCTTATGCAATGCTGGTCTCATCCGCGTTTGTGGCCTACTCGCGCGTGCGTCCGGCCATGTTCGTCGTCTCCGCCGCCACGCTGCTATTCCTTTTTATTGGCGTTCACAATTCGTGGGACGCCGTAACCTACCACATCTTTACAAAGACAAAGAACCTGTCGAACGGATCAGCAGCTGAAAACGAAACCGGTTCTCCGGTTCAAGCGAGGAACGAGCCTTAAGATTTTTGACCCAAAAACGTTGGCCGAAGGCCGGTAATTTCATTGACACCCTGGCCGGACTCATCTTATTCTTAGTGCGGAGTTTGCCCGCGCGCTGATATTGCGCTGATAGCTTAGTTAAAACCAACAAGGGAGCTTTAAAGTAGCAGAGCGAAGGGGAGGTCACTCATACTTTTCTGGCCTAGGACTGCCTTCGGCCGAACGGTTCTAGTCTCGCAAATCTTAAAGAGAATTTCGGCCAAATCGGATTGCCCGTCTCGTTTCCTTTGCTCGTATAAAAAGTTATCAGGAATGTACCCCGTCCAATTGATCGGATGGGTGAACCACCCGCTCGAACGGTTGAGGCTTGTATATATCTGTGCAAGTCCGATCGCGGCTTCGAACTATCCTGACGAATCGAGAATTATGACTATGGAGAATAAACTGATGAATCGGTTAACTGGCTCTGGAAATCTTCGTACGAGACACGTTTCTGAATCCAGCTTCGCGTCATTAACGCGCAGCTGGGGAAAACGTCTTGGCGCGTTGCTCTTATGTTTGGCGACTGTAGCGCTTGTCGGCGCTTATGCGCGTTCGGGCCGCGGTACTGATGGTGCGGCAGAACGCGGCAAACCGGCTGAGGCGTCAAAGCCGGCCGCTGTGGTCGGAAAGAGTCGGGTAAACCGTCCGGCCCAGGATACACCGCAGGCGGGTCCAGGACTGATTATCAGCGAATTCCGAGAGTTTGGTCCCGGAGCGACAAATACCCTGCGGGATAATAATGAATTTATTGAGGTTCAAAACAATACCCCCAGTCCGATAACGGTGTCAGCGTCTTCCGGAACGGGATTTGGAATCGCAGCTTCTGATGGTGTTTTGCGTTGTACTATACCGAATGCCACTGTCATTCCTGCGCGCGGACATTTCCTGTGCGTCAATTCGGTCGGCTACGCTTATACCAATTACCCTGAAGGAAATGGAACTACGTCTACCGGCGATGCAACTTACACGACCGATATCCCAGCTAACGCTGGTATCGCGTTGTTTAACACTAACGTGCCGGCAAATTTTGCGCTGGCAACCAGGCTTGATGCAGTCGGCTCTACCGCGGAGGCTAACACGCTTTATAAAGAGGGTGCAGGCTATCCGACAGTCAACGGGACTTTCCCTATTGAACACAGTTTTGTTCGCTTAGCGACCGGGTTAACCGTTACGAATCCGCCTTTTGGTGGAACTCCGACGGATGGATTTCTGCAGGATACCGACGACAATGCTTCGGATTTTATCTTTGTCGACACTAACGGTACGTCGGCGGGTGCAGGACAGCGCCTTGGCGCTCCTGGGCCGGAAAATCTGAGCGCTCCGGTCTACACTGGTTCGGGTACGCCGCGCACCTTGCTGGATACTTGCTCTATCCCGGGCGCAGCGCCAAACAAGGTCCGTGACAACACGCCGGATGTCCCCAACAATAGCTCACTGGGCACCGTCGATCTGCGGCGCACATATACGAATAATACCGGCGGTAATCTAACGCGTTTGCGGTTTCGGTTCGAGAACATAGCGACATTTCCGGCCGCGAGTGGTATTGCCGATCTTCGTCCCAGAACCTCGACAGATGTTGTTGTAACTGTCGATCGACCACCCTGCGGATCCGGCACAAGCAATATCACCGTGCACGGAACAACTCTCGAACAGGCTACCGGCGCGCCGAACACCGGACAGCCAAATGGCGGTGGATTCAATACTTCAATGGGAGTTGGCTTCATAACTCTGGCAACTCCGTTAGCGAATGGAGCGAGCGTTGACGTACGATTCCTTTTTGGTGTTCAGCAGACCGGTTCTTACAAGATAGCAGTCATAGCTGAGGGACTGCCATCTGCGGGCGATCTCTGGATACTGCAGGGAAATACCGAAGATACATCGGATGTAGAAGGTGGAGTAACACCCCCAGTCATCGCGCAACAGGGGCCACTGACTCGACAACAAGGGTCTGCCGCGATCAATTCGACTATCGCCACAGTCAGCGATTCAAATGCCGGGACCTTAGTCGTGACCGCCACTGCGCCTGCCGGCATCACTGTGGCCAACATCGTGAACAATGTTGGTACCGTTACTGCTGACGTCAGCGCTGGTTGCGGTGCAGCGCTGGGAGCGAATAACGTTACCTTGACAGTGACCAATACCAGTACCAGCGCGAGTGCCACTGCCAACCTGGTGGTTAATGTTACGGCCAATACTCCGCCGGTTTTGACCTACAACAATCCACCGGCAACGGCCTTTGGCGCGTCAGGAACAGTCAGTCCGGCCACAGGGCCAACGGACAGCAACGGCTCAATCACATCGGTTTCGGTTCAGTCACAGGGAACATTCACGGGTCTGGTTGGAGTCAATAACGCCGGTGTAGTCCAATTCAGCAACTCCGCGCCAGCCGGTACCAGCACAATTACAATCCGCGCTACAGATAACTGTGCTGCGACCACCGATGCCACGTTCAACATCACCGTGAATAAGGGCAGCACGACGACAGCTGTGGTCTCTTCAGTTAATCCTTCAGTGTTCGGGCAGTCGGTTACCTTTACGGCGACTGTCTCTCCAGTTGCACCGGCCTCGGGATCGCCGACCGGTACTGCCAACTTCCTCGACGGTGCAACTACCATAGCTACCAACGTGCCTTTGAATGGCTCAGCCGTCGCTACGTTCACGACCTCCGCGTTGTCTGTAGGTACTCACTCAATCACGGTGGTCTATAACGGAGATTCGAACTTCAATGGCAGCACATCACCGGCAATATCGCAGGTGGTTAATAAGGATGGGACCACCACAGCTGTTGTATCAAGCGCCAATCCCGGGCAGTTTGGACAAACCGTAACCTTCACGGCGACGGTGGCTGCGTCAGCGCCAGGTTCGGGAACTCCTACCGGAACGGTGACCTTCACCGACGGCGCGACTACGCTCGGAAACGGAACGTTGAACGGAGCAGGGCAGGCCACCTTCTCCAGTAATACGTTATCCGTCGCTACCCACAGCATCGTCGCAACCTATGGCGGCGACACAAACTTCAATGGCAGCGCTTCGAGCACTCTGAGCCAGGTGATTAATAAGGCCGGGACAGCAACCGCATTGACTACCTCGATCAGTCCGTCGGTCTTTGGTCAGGCGGTAACGTTCACGGCAACGGTTACATCGACCGCGCCGCCGATCGCTCCCCCGTCAGGAGGACCGATGACCCGCACGAGGACCACACAGAACCGGACAGCAGTTACCAGAAGATCAGGCGCAACTCCTGACGGTATCGGCACACCGACAGGGACGCTTGCATTCTTTGACGGTGCTACGCAGATTGGCACGGGAACTTTAAACGGTTCGGCCGTGGCTACATTCACCACAACCTCACTGGTCGTTGGCAGTCATTCGATTACAGCCGTTTATAGCGGTGATGGTAACTTCCTGACCAGCACATCGAATATAGTCACGCAGATTGTAAACAAAGCCAACACAACGACGGCGCTGACCTCGTCGGCTAATCCCGCTGTGTTTGGACAGACGATTAACTTTAACGCTGCGGTTGTGGCGGTTGCTCCGGGTGGTAACACCCCGACCGGCGCCGTATTTTTCTTTGATGGAGCTACCCAGATCGGAACTGTCAACGTCAATTCCAGCGGCGTTGCTACTTTAAGCATCTCAACGCTGGCAGTCGGCAGCCACACGATTCAGGCTACCTATCAAGGAGATGCTAATTTCAACGCAAGCGTATCTCCGACTGTGACCCAGGTTGTTAACAAAGATTCTACAACCACAGTGGTCACGACCAGTGCGCCGGCAATATTCCCAGGTGGACCGCAGTTGGCTTTCGTGAAGGGATCTGCAACCTATACCGCTACGATCGTACCGAATGCTCCAGGATCCGGTGTCCCGACAGGCACGGTTCAATTCAAGGACGGAAATGTCAATCTTGGTGGACCCGTGGCACTGGTCGGCGGTAAGGCAAGCGTTACAGAAACCAACTTGACGCTTGGTACTCACAACATCACGGCCATATATAGTGGAGACGGAAACTTCCTGGCCAGCAGCGGCATATTTGCGCAGCAGGTAGGCTTCCAGTTCAAGGACGATCACAATGGCAACGTCCTGTTTGTGACCGTGCCCGCGAACGGAGTCAGTGGCAACGGAACGTACACGTGGATTTCCGGGACTACTGTAATCGCCAGCAATGTGCCGGCATTGATTGAGTTCAACACAAGCACGGTGAGGATCAGAACAAACTCACCTTCGCTCAATGCATTGTTCGATGCGACAACCCAGATCGGGCAGGCGATCCTGTTTGATCCCACTCGAGGACAGTCGTTCACAATAAACTCAACTAGTTTTGTAATCTCTTAGTCCTGCAGGGGGAGGCCCATTTGCGGCCTCCCCAATTTCCATCCACCGCCTCGGCGGACCTTGCGCCAGCATCATTAGTACCTGGTAACAGTCACTAACACTAAATACCAATTTTGGGGCCCTATATGCGTCCGATAACATTTATTAACTTACTGTTAATGAATGTAAGATGTAGAAACTTGCATTCTGTATTGATTGTATGAAATAAGGGGAATCTATTTAATAAAGCGAGAGGAGCAGTGTATGGATGAAATCGTAAATCTCACACCAGATATTGTTGCCGTTGTTGGGAAGGTTAGTGAACAAGCTGCACCACATTATTTAGAAGAAAAGTTTAAATCCAGGCATAATAAAGCCCACGAAGGTGCGGCCGAATCGGGTGGTGGTGGTGACGTTGGTAATGGGTTGGTGCCACTCGCTGCGCCTGAGGCGTTGCCAAAATGGAGTGAAGAAGTGGGAAAGGCCATCGATAAAATTGTCCAGTGCAGTCTGTCACAGATAGATAAAGACTATCCCATGGTTGCGGGTGAGCAACACCAGGAGGTCTATGCATCGTTTCTGACCGAGGCTTACTTGCAGTTTTGTCCTGGTACGCCGGTACTCAAAAGAACAACCAATATGGCGGAGATTTATTATTTAGTCACTAATGCGATCGTGGATCAGGAAGGACACCTATATCGAGTAGATCCAACGATGGCTCGACGCCCGCTGAAAAAGTTTGAATTTACCGCAAAATCTATTGCGACAAAAGCCGCCAGCTCTTTGGTTGGAGCAATCGCTTCAAAGATAGGCGGCGCGATTGGAAGTATGATATGGGACGCGATTTTTCCTCCCGGCGTGCCAGACTATTTTGATGAAGTTTACAAAGAGATGGCCAAGATGATCGGGCAGGGACTTCAGCAGAATACTATTGATTCAATTAACGGCGCTATTAATTCGATCAAGGATCATCTTATAACAGAGTACACACCTGCTCGAAAGGCAGCTAATCTTGATAACAAGAATGACCGCAAGCAGCTGTTCGCCTACCTGCAGAAATACGATACTACTTTCCTGTCCGGTCCTGGAGGAATGCTCGGTACGCTGCAAAGCAAGCAATATTCGGTGGCGGGATTCGGCGTATTCCTTTTGGGAGCATCGCTGCAGCTGGCGCTGTTCCAGGAAATGGCCAATGTGACTACGCAAACAGATGAAAAAACCGGAAAATGGCTGAAGCCGACAGAGACAAGCTATGGAAAGCCCAAGACCGGCACTGTGGCATTAGCTGCGAAACAATTTGCTGATTACGCTCAGGGGGTCTGGCCAAAGGTCGTGGAGGCGCGTGTCAAGGACATAAAGGTAGTTACATACGAGGCCAACAGGCGTCGTGTACCGGGTAATGATGTTTATTGGGAATTGTGGGGAGCCATAGAAGATCAGGGCGAAAAGAACTTGCCCAGAAAAATCGACAAAGGCGCCAACAAAGATGGCTCGTACCCGACCAAACAGAACCTTGAAACAGACAAGAGCAATTACGTCGAACAGAAGAAACGCGAGCTTACAGATTCCTACAGCGATCCAAACTCAATCATTGCAGAATGGCGAAAACTGATTGATCAGCCCATCCTATTGGCATCTTAATAGGGCGATCATAGCTTTCAGAAAGCTTTTTAATTTCAGCATCCCTGTTTGCTGAGACGAATTGAAGGGCCGGCCGCCAGTCGGCTCTTTCGAATTTGCATCTAACAATAGTCAGCGAGATCGTTGCAAAGAACCTGGACACGCGGACATTCGTTTTCTCGCCTGATGAAGGAATTATCGCGATGCCTGGACGATGCCCTTATCATGATAAGCCCAAACCGTGCGCCGTATGTCGCGTGAACTCGATGGGGGAATTTGCTCGTGCGCCCAACAACAATGCGGCGCACGTCGGTGCAGCAGCCGTGGCTGCAGTTGCGGTTCCGGCAGGTGGCGGTGGTCGATACGTTCCTCCGCATCGACGGCCTGGGGCGCATGTGGCTCCGGCGCTTCCTCCCGGTCATGGCAGGGGAGGTCGAGGCGGCGGTGCTGGTAGAGGCGGAGCAGCGGGTCGCGGCGCGGCAATCGTGGCTCCCGCGGATGGAGGCGGCGGACTGTACGTTCCTCCACATAGACGTCCAGGCGCGCATGTGGTTCCGGCGCTTCCTCCCGGTCACGGCCGAGGCGGTCGCGGCGGAGGCGATGGCAGAGCCCGCGGCGGAGGTGGGGCAAGAGGTGGCGGGCGAGGAGGAAGACCTGCTCGACTTGCAGGTCCGGCGCGGCGTCCTCATTACCAACAGCCAAGAGGCTCTAACGAATGCGCCATTGAATGTATCAGGATGATTTATGATTCGTTCAACAGAGCAAATCTCGATCGAGATGATCTGATTCGTCTTATGGTAGACAGAGGCGTCCTTTTAAATGACGGCAGAGGACCAGCGTTGTTTCATGCGCTGGACGGAATTTTTATTCGACTGGGAATGCGCGCTCGGATACGGAATGACGCCGGCCCCGACGCTATTGCAGAGGAGTTGCGCGCAGGCAACCTGGTAATGATGGAGCTGGGAGGTGCAGGCCACGTCATTGTGGTAGATGATATCGGAGTAGATGATGAAGAACAGATGGTCATAACTATTCGCGATCCGCAGCGAGGTGAATCCAGGCAAATTCACAAACCCGCCATGAAACTTATGCGCCCGACAGGAAGGATCTGTGTGGTTCGTCCGTAGTTAAGACGGCCCGCCGCAATCCAGGGCAATTCTTAGCGATATTTACTCACTGGCTTTGAGCACGCCAATAGCGCGAGTGCGTCTGATAATGAACCTTATGGAAATACAGAACTCTTTATAGCTGCACCGCTAAGGTTGTTTTCCGGTCCTGCTTATCGGGAACGCAACAACTATTGCTTACCGGTAAAAAACGATTTGACGGTATTTACGGAATGAGAGTCTATGGTTGCAATCACCTGGGGCGGTGGCGGCGTTCTGCCGATGTCATTAACTTTCTGTATCGTGACTGTGCCGTCGCCATTGTCCAGAAACTGAATACGATCGCCGTTGGTAGCTGTGACTGTAACGCTTGACATGTAAACCTCCGGAAATAAATTTGCCAGATTGTATCATAGGCCGGTCAAAGAGCCTTGCTTCTACCGACTCACGGGAAATCTAACTCTTTGCCTGGTGTCGTAGATATATTTTACGTTTCTGCGAAAGTCCCGCAGGTATCATCTAATTCCTCGGAAGCTTAGCTCTCAAACAGAACACTTTTCCCCACTCCGGCCGCTCAGGCGTGACCAAAAAGGGACAACCATTGGCCGGCCGGCCCCTTAATGACCCGTCAGAATTCCCCACTCGGTCTGCACTCGCATACATGGTAGTCACAGTAAATCTAGCAAGTGAAAGAGGTTATGTCTGATTCAAACAGTTGGAATGTTAGTTGCAATAGTGTGGAAAAGTACGGTAGTGCTGGATTTTATATTAGGGACATAAAAGGGGACCACGGATGGTACGCCGATTCAAAATAACCTTTTTATTTAAGATCTCGATTATCATCACATTAATTCTAACAGGTTCGAATTTCGATCAGGCCCAGCAACTTAATTCGCCAAGGCCAGACGATACCGTCAAGTTGCGCGTAAACATGATTGATCTGAACGTTGCAGTCCTGGATCCGTATGGCCGAGCTGTCAGGGGACTTACAAAAGACAATTTCGAAGTTTACGAGGACAAGACGAAGCAAAACATCGATCTTTTTTCCAGCGGCGATGCCCCTGTGAGCATCGGATTCGTCTTTGACCTCTCCGGAAGTATGGCTGCCAAAGCCGGTCGTGCGCGCGATGCTTTACGTGAATTCATTAACGCAAGCAATCCGGATGATGAGATGTTTTTGATCGGCTTCAACAACAAAGCCCGATTGCTAAACGATTTTACAAAACGCGATTCAGAGATCCTTAACAGTGTCGCGATGATGCCTGCCGCCGGTATGACTGCATTATACGATGCCGTTTATATGGGCATAGAAAAGCTCAAGCAGGGACGTAACAAGCGTAAAGTGCTGTTCGTTATCAGCGACGGCCAGGATAACCAGTCGCGTTATACCGACAAAGAGATACGGAATCTGATCAAAGAATCAGATATCGAAATCTTCAGCATCGGTACAACCGCGATTTGGCAATACATAACTCTTGATGATTATGAAGGCATGGTTCTTCTGGACGACCTGGGCCGGATGAGCGGCGGTACTGCTTACTTCCCTCGAGATTTCAACGAAATGTCGCGAGCTTGTCTGCAAATAGCGACTCAGATTCGCAATCAGTATAGCCTGGCGTATGTCCCTACGAACTCCACGTTCGACGGTAAGTGGCGCAAACTTCGGATCAGAATAAAGGGTATGGTGAATCGCGGATATGTGGTGCTGAGGTCGCGTGATGGATATTACGCCCGGCCTTAGTTTGAATGTGCAGTCCTAAATTCGGGAACCCGGACAACAGTGAAATGGCCCTGCTGTTTTATCACCTAATTCCTCATTCTAACGCGATCTATTAATTTTTTAGTTGCAAGAAGGATTCCGCGGTGTTACAACTCATTGCCAACGTTATCCGTTCTTTTGTGTCTTAAGGAATGGCCGCACTGACGCTCTTAGGGGGACAAGATGGAAAGATTTTGGCAGGATTTGCGATATGGGATGCGAACGCTCAGACGAAATCCAGGCTTTACGCTGATTGCGTTATTGTCGCTGGCGCTCGGAATAGGAGCGAATACCGCAATCTTCAGCATGATCGATGTGATGATGCTGAAGGCAATGCCTGTCCAGCATCCTGAGGAACTGGCGTTATTCAGTATCTCTCAATTGGACCGTGACCCATCGTTAAGTTTCTCGTTCCCTCTCGTAGAAAGATTCCAGGCTAACAAAGAAGTATTTTCCGGCGTGGTCGCATCGGCAGGCGGCGGCCGAATGCACATGAAAATTTCCGACAACGGTGATCAGTCTGACCTTGTCCGTCCTGATCGTGTTACTGGAAATTTTTTCAATGTTCTTGGAATCAATCCTGTTTTTGGCAGAGTCTTCACCGAAGACGATGACCGCAAATACGATGCGCACGCCGTTGTCGTCATCAGTTACAGCTTCTGGAAACGGAGATTCGCGCTCGACCCCGGCGTCATTGGCAAACAAATAACACTTAACGACAATCCGTTTACGATTATCGGCGTCACTCCACCAGGTTTTTCTGGCATGGAAGTCGGAGGCAATCCCGATATGTGGTATCCGTTATGGATGATTGACCAGTTCCCTGACGCCATTCCGAACCGCGCTAATTCGAATATGGTTCAAACAGGCTCCTGGTGGCTGCGCGTAATCGGCCGATTGAAACCCGGTGTTACTCTTGCAAAGGCTCAATCAGAGATGGATGGAATTCTTCAGCAGATGCTGCAAGAGATGGCGTCAACCAGAACGAATTGGACAAACGCAGCTCGGACGCGATTCTTTGCCCAACATGTCGTCATGCAGCCCGGAGGCGCGGGATTTTCATATCTCAGGCTGAAGTTCGCAAAGCCGCTTTTTATTTTGATGACGATTGTTGGGCTGGTTTTGCTGATCGCGTGCGCCAACGTAGCGAATCTGTTGCTGGCCAGAGCAGCAACTCGGCGGAAGGAGATCGCCGTAAGATTATCGATCGGTGCGAGCCGACTCAGGTTGATGCAGCAACTGTTGACCGAAAGCGTTTTGCTGGCCGTCCTTGGCGGTATTCTCGGTCTTGCCTTGTCGCGAGTCTTTACTGTCTTGCTGGTTGCCTATCTGACGGCGCAGCAGCCAAATTTGACGTTTGATCTGAACCCCAATGCGCACGTTCTGGCATTCACCTTTGCCGTGTCTATTTTGACGGGTATTCTTTTCGGGCTTGCGCCAGCTTTGCGCGCCACGGGATTCGACCTGGTGCCGGCGCTGAAAGAGACCACAGGCAACCTTCGAATGGGCGCCAGCCGCATCGCGTTAGATAAGATATTGGTGGTTACGCAAGTCGCTTTGTCATTGTTCCTGCTGATCGGCGCCGGCCTGTTTGTTCGGAGTCTACAAAAACTCAGGGATGTCGACGCCGGATTCGATGCCGAGAACATTCTGGTCTTCACGCTGGATATGAATCCGGGCTACAAAATAGATCAGCGCAAAAATTTGACCAAACAGTTATTGGAACGACTAGAGGCGCTGCCCGGCGCGCGCTCTGCAACGGTAACTGGCTTCACGATGCTTAGCGGGAATTCGTCGACGACAAGCGTGGAAGTGGCCGGATTTGCACGCACACCCGATGATAATTTGAGCTGCCATGTGCTGGACACCGGTCCGCGATATTTCGAAACGATGGGTATCCCGGTTCTTATGGGACGCGATTTTAACAGCAGAGATGATCACGTTCCCGATGCTTCGCAACCCGCAGCTAATCAGAGCGCACAATCGAATGTGTCTTCAACATCACCCAAGCCGGTGATTGTTAATCAAACAATGGCTGCATTTTTCTGGAAGAACGACAATCCGGTCGGTAAGCGATTCTCAAGCAATGGTGTTGAGTATGAGATTGTTGGCGTGGTAAAGGACGCGAAGTATGAAAATCTAAGAGAGAAGGTCGACCGAGCCTTTTACCGGCCGTTCTTTTTGAGTACCTATTTTCCAGGATCCACATTTATGCTCCGTACATTCAGCAGTCCCACTGCAGCAACCACGGCTGTTCAACAAACAGTGAGATCGCTGGATAAAGATGCACAGGTCCTGGACGTGCGGACAATGGAAAATGTCGTCGACACATCTCTTGTGCAGGAGCGTTTTATCGCGGAATTGGCGAGCTTCTTCAGCCTGTTTGCGCTGTTGCTCGCTTGCATTGGACTCTACGGAATAATGTCGTATGGCGTTGTTCGACGAACTAAAGAGGTGGGCATCCGCATGGCGTTGGGAGCCCAACCCGGCGGAGTAATCTGGCTGGTATTACGCCAATCGCTGATATTGGTTGTTATTGGCGTTGTTGTAGCGGTGCCGGCGTCGTTGCTCACGACAAAATTTGTGTCCAGTTATTTGTTCGGATTGACTGCTACAGACCCAATTACGATAGTCAGCGCGACATTCATTTTGTTAGCGGTTGCAATACTGGCCGGATACTTACCAGCAAGACGCGCATCACGAATCGACCCAATGGTGGCGTTGAGGTATGAGTAGGGTCATCAAAGGCTGGATAAGATAATGTATTGATCGGTTTCCAAAAGAAGCTTTGTTCCTAATTCGGCCATGTGGTCGAAGACACGCATACGCTCACTTACCTCTTTTGGCAAAGGGACGCTTACGATTACACGTCCGTCCTGCCTGTTAGTAACGTGTGCGGTCCCTTTCGCAGAAGGATAGATTTCCTCCAACTCGGCGATATATTCTGACAAAGCATCCCTTGTTCCTTTTGTGAATCGTCCGAGTCTTAAACTCTTTTCCCGCCTCATGCAACTTCTCCGAAAGCCTGTTGAGCTCAGCCTGAACTTGAGCATGTTGCCATTCGTTATCCCTGGCTGGCAGCCCGGCCAGCTTTACAAAAGTAGCTATGCTTGCCAAAAATACGGCATAATACGCCCGACTCGCACAGACGTTATATTTTTTAATCTGAAGAGCCAAATCGGCCATTTCAAGATTTTCTTTGCTTTTAAGCCAGTAATCTTCCCATTCCACATCAAGGCAATAACACCAGTTGTTTATGACGGTGGAAATTAATGCGCGATGAATAACGGAATGCTGTCTTATAGAGCTTCGTGATAATTTGCGGCTGCGCTCCTTGAGATTCGCACCAATGAGTCTATGAAAAGTTTCAAATTGAGCTGTGAATCAAATGTGATCTTAACGTGACCTCACCGTTACATTCCAGTGTTAGCCTTCCCTTTTGCAAGTCTTAATTGATTCTGTTTTCAGTCATTTATTTCCAAATAGATCGAGGATAAGAATGAAAAGATTGAAGGTCCTGCTTGTGTTTTCTCTCTGCGCCGGGCTGGCTCTTGGCAGCTTTGGTTGTGATCGGAACACGGCAGGCAGCGGTCCTGTAACTCCCAAACTTGTAGTAGTCATTGTTGTCGATCAGTTTCGATACGATTATGTCGAAAGATTTCGCGATGTCTTCGGTCCGGACGGCTTTCGACGTTTGATGGACAAGGGCGCGCTCTTTACGAATGCGAACTATATTTATATTCCGACTTTCACGGCGCCCGGTCACGCGGCGATTTTTACCGGGTCGGTTCCAGCTTTGAATGGAATCGTCGGAAATAACTGGTTCGACCGTAACGCGGCCGATGGCACTTCGCCAAACAAAGTCATGGTCGCCGACGACACGGCCAAACTCGTGACAAGCTGGGGACAGCAGACAAACACAAAGGCAACAAAACCAGCTAGTCCCAGGATAATGATCGGCACCACATTTGGCGATCAGATGCGTCTGGCGACGGGATTCAAATCGAAAGTAGTGGCAATCTCATTCAAAGACCGCGCCGCGGTTCTGCCCGGCGGCAAAGAAGCAAACGGCGCGTTTTGGTTCGATGCCTCAAGCGGAACAATGGTCTCGACCGATTACTATTTTCAGGACATGCCGAAATGGGTGAATAAATTCAACTCAGAAGACAGAGCAAATAAATATTACGATCAGACCTGGGACAAAGCGCTAAGTCCTGAAGCCTATTCAGCGACACAGGCTATAACAACTGATGTCGCCGGAACACCGCTTGAACGCAGCTTCCCTCACGTTTTGAAAACCGGCGTCGCGAAAGGCAGTGAAGATTATTACAAGGCGTTCCAATATACTCCGTTCGCTTCGGATTATTTGGCCGACTTCGCAAAGGCCGCGATTGAGGGCGAATCTTTGGGTGCGGACAAATACCCTGATCTTTTGGCGATAAGCTTTTCAACACCCGATCTTGTAGGTCACGCCTATGGGCCAGACAGCGAAGAGATCGAAGACACATATATCAGGCTGGATCGCACTCTCGCCGATTTTCTTAACTATCTGGACAGCAAGATCGGCCTCTCAAACGTCTTAATAGCGATGACCGGCGACCATGGAGTTGCGCCCGTACCACCCTATATGGCTATTCATAACGTAGACGCAGGCACGCTTGATCCTGCAAAATACATTGAAGCGGCCAGAACCGCACTCTCAAACAAGTACGGAAAAGACGAACAGTGCGATACGGACACCGATCCGAAACGCGATAAATGCTGGGTGCAGACGCTGGTTAACGATCAGCTTTATCTTAATGAGAAGATGATGGCGGACAAGAAAGCTGATCCCGCCGAAGCGGAACACATAGCAGGCGAAGCAGTCATGACCGTGCCCGGCCTGATGCGCTATTTCACTCGCACGCAAATCATAGAAGGCAGAATGCCGCAGGGCGTTCTATCTCAGCGTCTGACAAACGGATTTAATCCTGTGCGATCTGGCGATGTCTGGTTGATCACAAAGCCTTTCGATTTCATTCTGGGCGAGGGCTCAATCGCGACAACGCATGGTGGTCCGTATAACTATGACACTCACGTTCCAATAATCCTGTTCGGAACCGGAATCCGATCTGGCCGATATTATTCAGAATGCTCGCCCTCGGATATTGCTCCGACGATTTCCGCTATGCTGGGTGTAGAGCCACCATCTGGAAGAGTCGGCCGCGTGCTGTCAGAAGCTTTAGTTACGGACTAGGTGCTGTCGAATGTTAAAAGACATTTGGACCGATTACCGGATCCATTAGAGAAAATTCTTAGTCAAGATGGCACGACCTAGGTGCAGTATATGTCCATAATTCTACGCTACGGTCCAGAGCGCATTTAACAGGCGCCAAAGCGGGCTCGACCCTTTTATTGCGTGCTGTGCACAGCGGAATTTCCGACTTTCTGAAACGCAATCGAGAAGTAAGCACCTGTTATCAGGCGCTCCGGTGTCAATCCCCTTTCGGACACGGCAATCTCGTCACTGGTCAATTACTTGCCAGCCAGCTTCTTCCTTCGCTCTGATGGCATGTACGCCCTTCGGCATAATGAAAGACTTTACATACCTTTCCAATCGCTTATCGGAACCGCTGTTGCAAGACGTAGAAATAACTATCGCGTAACTTCGATCTGTGATAATTGCGTACGACTGGGAGCACCCATCCCCTCTGTCATCGCGCTCGTAATAAGCCGGCACGTTCTGTTTTCCAATGAGCACAGGTTTGAGGATGACTGGACGTTTGTCGTGAACTAAGTTTCCGGCGGCCTCACGGCATTCCAAACACTCCCACCTGTTCGACTCTGCGTTGTACTGGAAGTCGGCGTTCCTCTTTACATACAAGCCCAATTCATTCTTTGAAACGTGGGTAATGTGAACGGCGGATCGCGCTCCTGCGCCCAAAACAATGAAGGGTAGCGCGAAGCACATCACTGCTGCCAAAACTACGAAATATCTTTTTCGCATGGTTCTTATTCTCCTGGATTCTTTCTGCTTACGTGTACACCGACATCCGCGAGTCTCTAACCCGAATAATTCATGAAAAAGTAGAGGCCAAGAAAGTCCATTGTGTAGATGATATGTTGTTGCTAAGAAAATCCGAAACAAAGGGCTCTCTCAGAGACTGCTCGAACTTTAACACAGTGTGTTCTGTTCCCCAAAGTATTTGAAAGAGCGCGGGGGTTAAGTTCGACAGGCCGGTGACCAGTTCGGGCGGCGGCAGAATCGTGCGCAGGCGGCCAATAATCGATTGGACTGACCGAAAAATATGTCGGCGTGTGTTAAGCGTGAACGGCAGGAAGACAAGATAGATCATCAGGTACGGGAGATGTCGCGACAGAGAGTCTATGGAATAGCGTGCAGCTACGCCGATTGCGTTGATGCTGCTCGATTGCGAAAGGGGATCATAGGGCGGTATCACCCGCCGTGTTCGCCGTCGGATATCGCTCCGACGATCTCTGCAATACTTGGCATAGAACCGTCATCAGCAGAGTCGGCCGCGTGTTGTCTGAATAATATCAACCGGCTAGATAACCGCGCTGTGATTTGCAGACAATCCCGCGCCAAGCGTCGCGCGCTAACTCATTTTGGTTCGGTAGCTTCGAAGACAATGAGGTCCGTCCCGTTGTTAGTGTCTATCTGTACTCCGTAACATCCCGCGCTGGGAACGTACATGCTGGTTGGCCAAAAGGACCAGCGGGAAGGGTCGGCCTGGTCGCGCGTCGCTGTCAGTTCCATTTCGTCCGTCAGATTTAGTCCGTTATAGCTGAAGCGAAGCTTGCCGCCGCCGCTACCGTCAAGCCGCCGGCCTCTGATAAGGATCGGTCCCTCGTAGTCGGGACTACTGACCCATGGAGTCTTTGCCCGGTAAGCGTGCTCCTCGTAAGGTACTTTTGTGAGGGCAAAACGCGCTTCATCGCTATCCTGAGGGGACCAGCTCAGCGCAAAAAAGACCGGACCGTTGCCGAACCAGAAGCAGCTACTGCAGAAGATATAGCCAGCATGCGGTACATGAGTTTGATCACCCTTAGTCACGGGACAGCGTTCACCTTTGTGAACGACCGGCAAGTTGAGAGGCCGTCGCTTCAGTTGGCGGAACGGGGGTTGACTATCTTC
>DASRDY010000253.1:0-13299 GCA_035652355.1 Blastocatellia bacterium | reverse complement strand
TGACAAGCGAGTCAGCACCGCGCACTCCCGCCCATCCCGCAAACAAAACGCCTCGCCACGACGGATACTGATCTCGCTTCTGCAAAAGACGGCGCCTGATCAGGCGGGGTAGATATGCGCCGGGAAACATCCAGGCGATGCGCACGACAATCAATACAGCGCTTAAAACAAGAACATACCATGTTAGCGAGCGTAAAGAATAATTTCCGACAGCCCGCCCAATCCGCGGTAATTCCAGACCGATCATAATAAAGATCAGACCCTCAAGCAGAAAGTTCAGAATTTCCCACATTGAGTGCGCCTGGATTCTGGTTTCCGCCGAAGTGATCCTGGGATTTTGACGACTGAGATAGAGGCCGGTGGTCGCGACCGCAAGCACGCTGGAAAGACCTAACCGCTCTGCCGGAATGAATACCGCATAAGGCGTTAATAAAGA
Organism: Blastocatellia bacterium; assembly: GCA_035652355.1. GTDB lineage: Bacteria > Acidobacteriota > Blastocatellia > DASRDY01 > DASRDY01 > DASRDY01. The sequence goes on along the minus strand of DASRDY010000253.1, from coordinate 12,863 downwards.
TATTGTGTTTTCCACCAGCGGAGCACGTCCAACGAGCCATCTTAACTTTCCGATAAGCCAGCCCGCCACTAACCCGATACCAACGCCAAGGGCAGCAGTCCATATAAATTTAAATCCGGCTTGCCATAACGAAAACGACCCGGCGACGACGGCGGTTACAGCCATTCGATATACAACAAACGCAGTTGCGTCGTTAACCAGTCCCTCCCCCTCGAGAATCGTCGATATGACCTGAGGAATTTTTAGACGTCTCGTCACGGCGGTGACCGCGATAACATCAGGAGGAGAAATAATTGCGCCAAGAACAAATGATGAGTTCCAGGGTAATCCCGGAATCAAAGCATGCGCGGTCACCGCAATCACTGCCATGGTTGCCAGCACCAGTCCCACGCCGAGTAAGGTGATGGCCCGAATATTGTCACGAAAATCCTGAAACGGGATTGTCAGAGCGGCCCAATACACAAGCGGGGGAACAAAAATCAGGAATACCAGATCAGGAGGCAACTCTGCTCGCGGAAGGCCCGGGATGATTGCGAGTACGAGCCCTCCTAAAACCAACAGCGATGGCAATGGTATCGATAATCGTCTGGCGACAAGATCAAATGCTGCGGAGACTGCCAGCATACAGAGAATGAGCTCAAGAGCCTCCACCGCGCTATTATCTCCACCGGATCGGTATTTTTTTAGTTCAAATTGTGGGTGCGGATAATGTCATTTTCAACGACTCGTCGCACTCGTGACCGCTTCACCAACGATTCTGAATGCTTCGATAACGGCTTCATGTTGCATGTCTGGATCGCCCATTGCCTCTATTACGCGAAGCTAATTTAAAGTGTAGAGGTAAGCCGCGATGTCCTTCGCATCACTTTCTGAAATACCGATGACGGGCATCGCTGTTTTCTCGTCAATCTTTTTTGGATCCCGAATCCAACGCATCAAATTCTCTGGCGTATTTGTCAAAACACCACCGATATACATTCGACCGGCGATGCCTTGAAGAGGCGGACCGACTCTACCCTCGGCGCCGGCGATGCCTGGAATCGTATGACACGAACCACATCCAAAATTGCTGATTGCGGCCTTGCCCCTCTGGAAGTCTCCACCGGTCATCGCCATTGCGGATTGTTCGATACTGCGGTCCTGCGCTGACATGGCATAGAGCGCCACTAGCACGGCAATCACTACCAACAGTCCGATTATAATGCCACCTCGTCTCATAATCCGTTCTTACTCCACAACGATCCAGGAACCGCGCTCGCCTCTCGTCTAAGCGCGCGTCGTTCCGACTCCCGTATCCATGCAGCGAACATCGCCAAACCCGCCACTACATAAATGAGTCCCGCGGGCACCCACATTATCAGCCCGCCAAGTTGTTGATCTTCGAGTGGCGTCAATCCCCACGCTACAGGCGAATTGCCATAGACAGGGTACCAGACCGTTGGCGCGAACGTCATCAGGGCTCCCAGAACACTGGTGTGCACGGCGGTTATGAACAAGTAGAGCACGGCGGCTCCGTAACCGATTCGACCATCGCGACCGTGAATCAGCGCCCACCAGAAAAAGAGAGCTGTAATCAGAAAACTCAAGTGCTGAGTTGTATGAACCAGGTCACTGGTTAGTGTCGCATCAAATAGAGCTGGGATATGCCAGACCCACAAAGTGACTCCGTGAATTACGCCAGCGACAACCGGGCCAGTAAGAAAATGCCAGGGTTTTTGCACCAATGGTAATCGGCTGATCTTTCCGGCTCGCCTGCGCCATTGCATCGGTAAGGCCCACAAGAAAGGGAGCATCGGTCGTCCCAGCACAAGCAGAGGCGCGGCGACCAGCATCAATATCTCGTGCTGCGTCATATGCGCTGAGAACAACACTTCTCCCATCGGATGCACTGGGGACACGAGTGCGATGACGAGTGCTAACCAGCCGCCAGCGAAGCAAAGGGCTTCAAAACGAGCTTTGCTTTTGATCGTTGATATATTTCTTAAAAGAGGAAATGCTCCTTTGACATAAAGAACCGCCGACAACATTAAGCTGATTACGATTCCAGGTTCGAAACTCCAGGCGGTCCAGACGTCATGAGGTTCCAGCGGTTCCCCGCTGTGTGCGAGTACTGTCGCGGGAAGCGCTATTACGATGGTCGCAACGATCGCGAATGTTAATCTAAATCTGGAGCCTCTCGTCGTCATAACGTAATGATTCCTGGCAGGCACGGGCTGAGAAACAGATTCGGTATCTCCTGGGCCAGTATGACCATGACGAACATGCAGCTCAGGAAAAACCCACTGACTGCCATAAAGTGAACGCGACCCGAAACTCTGCGGGTTTCGTTCGGATCAACGTTTCTGATACTGCTCCAATTTCGCCAGGATACGAATGCTATTGACGCAGCCAGCAACAGCGATACAACGGAAATCGCATGCAGGACGATCTGATTCCCCATCGGACATATTGTGGAAACCAGTGCGTATTTACATTCCATCTGGGCGAACCAAAGAACAGGCCCGCCTAAAACGCCCAGCCAGAGCGACCCTTCGGTCGGATTATGCGAAAGTTTCTGGCTTGCTTCTGTCGGCACTGTTAACCTCGCGATCAGAACTTCGGGAAGAGCGGCCAAACAAACACTACGGCATAGAGCGGTATCCAAATTGCCACGACGAAATACCAGGTATAGCTGTCGAAATCTACCGCCTTCCGAATATCGTTGCCAGCGTACCCCGCAAACAGCAACACCAGAATGCCGATACTTTCCAGAATTCCCGCAACATAATCGAAAGTGTGAAAGCCAAGAATGGTCCAGACGATTGATCCGTATGCGTTGCTTCTGCCGGAGTAGTTCAGCGAGTTCCAGATATCCCACCGAATGCCGACCGTTATTAACGCCAGGATGACATTTAATAACAGCCAAAATTTCATTCCAGTGGGACTGTTTGCTTTCGCGGCTTCGCTGGCGTAATAGGATGGCAGGCAACTGAGAATCATTATTATAAGGTTCAGCGTAGGCAGGAACAGATGCGGCAGGCTCACTCCCGCGGGCGGCCATATATCCTGCCTCAGCCTCAGGTAGACATACGCCGACATTAGTAAACCGAACATCGTGGCCTCAATCGCCAGCATGCCTATCGCACCCCACCAGAGAGGGCTTCGCTCTGTAAAAGCAATTTCGGGAAGTTCGGCAACATCGATGGTTGGTCTGATCATCTCGCCGCCTCCGGTTGTTCGTTATGTGTCCTCTTTGGCCAGAACCATCCGACAAAAGCAAACACGGTCAAACCTGCTCCCCAGAATATCCATGATGGAAAAAAGACCGAGCCAATAAAACCAAAGGCGACAGTCAGTGAAGTGATCAATGGCCAGATTGAGGCTCCTGCTATTGGGTAGCGGTGATCAGGTTCAGCATCCAAAATCCTTGTTGCCAGGACTTCGCGACGGTCCGTTCGAACACCTGTGATTACAGGCTCGTCATTGGTGCGGGTCCACAACGCGCTTTCGCTACGAACAGTGGGGATATAAACGAAGTTGTATTTTGGCGGTGGCGAGCTGATGCTCCACTCAAGCGTCGGCGCTGCCCAGGGGTCAGGTCCGGCAATCGCTCCTGACTTCGCGCTGATAAAGACATTCACCAGGAAAATGATGCCGCCGACCGCGATTATTACCGCTCCGATAGTTACCAGTTGATTCAACCACGTCCATCCCATATACGCGGGATACGTGTAAACTCGGCGCGGCATACCTTTCAAACCAAGTATGTGCATCGGGAAAAACGTTATGTTGAAGCCAATAAAAATTATCCAGAAACTCCATTTGCCGAGGTACTCGTCGTACATCCGGCCGGTAAACTTTGGATACCAATAGTAAATAGCGCCTATCAACGGAAACACCGCCCCGCCAATCAACACATAATGAAAGTGTGCGACAATAAAGAAAGTATCGTGCGCCTGTAGATCGAACGGTACCGAAGCGATCATTACTCCGGTCAATCCGCCTATAACGAAAATAAAGATGAACCCGCAAATATAGAGTAACGGCGTTTTCATCGTGATTCTGCCGCTCCACAATGTTGCCAGCCAGCAGAAAATCTGTACGCCGCTTGGTATTGCAATCATCATGCTGGCAGCGGTGAAGAAGCTCGCGCCAAGTTGAGGCAACCCGGTCGCGAACATGTGATGAACCCACAAACCGAAGCCAATGAAAGCGGTCGCGATTAAAGACAGCACCATTGCCGTGTATCCAAATACCGGCCGTTTGGTGAACGCAGAAACTACCGTTGAGACCATTCCCAGGGCTGGAATAAAGATGATGTAGACTTCAGGATGCCCGAAGAACCAGAATATATGCTGCCACATCAGCGGGTCTCCGCCTTCGGCCGGATTGAAGAAATGCGTTCCGACAGTACGATCCATTAACAGGAATGTGCTGGCGATCATGACTGCGGGCATCGCGAAAATAACCATGAACGATTGAACCAGCATCGCCCAGACAAACAATGGTATACGGTTCAGCGACATTCCCGGCGCGCGAAGCTTGAATATTGTCGCCACCAGCTCGACGGCGCTGATCAACCCCGAGAACTCGGTGAACGTGATCATCTGAGCCCAAAAATCGACTCGTTTGCCCGGCGAAAATGCCGGTCCCGATAACGGCACATAGCTAAACCAGCCGGCATCCGCTCCGGTGTTCGTGAAGAAACCCACATAGAGAAATATTCCGCCGATCACGTACAGGTAATACGCGAATGCATTAAGTCGCGGAAAAGCTACATTGCGGGTTCCGATCATCATCGGAACGAAATAGATTGCCATCCCTTCCATAACAGGCACGGCAAACAGAAACATCATTGTCGTCCCATGCATCGTGAAGGTCTGGTTATAAAGATCAGGACCGAGGAAATGATTTTCCGGCCGCCATAGCTGAATCCTGACCATCAAGGCTTCGATTCCGCCCAGCAACATAAACACGAACGCGGTGATGATGTAGCGTTTCCCGATAATATGATGCGTGGTTGGAGTGAGCCAGCTCAGAATGCCAGGTTCTGATGCCCATGTTTTTTCCAGCTCGCGACGATCGCGTTGTTCGCGCTCGAACGCAGGATCTGTGGCTGTGGGCTCTATTAATTCCGTGCTCATATCGTTTATTTCAAGCTCTCCAGGTAGGTGAGCAACGCCTGCAAATCATCCGGATTGAGATGATTCGGCGGCATTTTGTTTCCTGGTTTTATGCTTTGCGAATCGACGACCCATCCTGAAAGATAGCCTCGATTGTTCGGTAAAGTTCCGGCCGCTATCGTTTGTCTGCTGGCCAAATGCGTCAGATCGGGTGCATTGGTACCATTCGCCAAAGTGCCTCTTATCGTGTGACACAGAATGCAAGTTGATGAGAGAAAGACGTGCTGTCCTCGTTGAAGAACCGGATCGGATGGGGTATTTGTGGACTGCCTTTGCTGATCCATCCAGGCATTGAATTGATCCTGCGGCTCTGCAATTACCAGCAAAGACATATGGGCATGCTGATGTCCGCAAAATTCAGCGCATTGGCCGCGAAAGACCCCTGGGTGATCCGCTTTTATCCATTCCGAGTTGAGATGCATTGGAATCAAATCCATTTTCCCTTGCAGGTTCGGCACCCAGAAACTGTGAATGACGTCACCGGAACTGAGCCGCAAGCGCACAGGTTGTCCGACAGGTATATGAATCTCGTTTGCGGTCACTACTCGTTTGCTCGCTTCGTCGGTTGGATAATGGACTTCCCACCACCACTGATGACCGACAACTTCGATGGTTAAGACATCGGGACTCGAGTTCGTATAAATCGACTTCCCGATGGTCAGGCTGGCAACGAGAAAAACGAAAAGGATGATCACCGTAATCGCCACGCAGATAGAGATGTTCCGGGTCATCTTTTTCTGCGCGTCGATTCCAATTGGCGCTCCATCTTTGTATCTGCGCGCGTGAGCGAGCGCATAAAACAGAAAGGTGATTACAAGAATGAACACAACCGCGCAGACCCCGAATAACAGCCACCATAGATTGTTTATTCGACCAGATTCCGGGCCTGCGGGATCCAGGGCGGACTGAATCCCTTTGCAACTCAGTTGAGTCAAAAAAATAATCGTGAGGAGAACGATATACCCAGCTTTTGCTGAAAACCTGAAAGATGTTTTCATCTGGGATTTCCTGCTCCCTTTGGTTGTAATGTGCCGTTTGCCATGGAATCTGGTCGGCCCGGGGTAGCCGTGCGTGGCTCGGCGCCGCTCAGCGATTGAACGAAGGTTACTAACTGCCAGATCTGATACTCCGGAATCTTCGGTCCCCAGGCGGGCATTCCGTTAGGGCGTCCTTTTGAAATTGATTCGAAAATGTTTGCTGGCTGTCCACCATATAACCAGGTACTGTCATTAAGCGCTGGACCTATTCCGCCTCCGCCGTTGGCATGACAACCAGAGCAGTTATACCAAGTGAATAACCGCTGTCCTTCTGAGATCGCGTAGGCATTGCCTTGGAATGGATTCTGAAGATTGGTGGCTGCGGTCAGCTCGCCCGGATTTACCTGGCCACCATTCGGCAGCGGCCCTCCAGGATGCAATTGACTGTCCGGGACCACGTTTGCAACCTGACTGGCTTGTGTTGCTCGAAAGTCGCGGTCTTCCCTCCGACACGAAAACATCAGTAAAACCAACGCACTCAGAGAAATGATAAACCCGATCTTGACTCGCTTGTTTACTCGCCCAGTTCCCGGCTCTGTTTTTTCAACCCACATACTTTTGTACCGTACTCACTCGGTTTTTTGCGTCTCTTTGGGTAATTCAGGAACACCGAAATCATGCAAGATTTTCTCGACATCTTCGTGTCGCTTTTGAAGTATCGAATCAATTTTCGACTCTAATGCTTTGTCGTTCTTGCGCGTAGCCATCGAAATGTCGTAAATCAGCGGCGGGTTTTTGTCTCCCTCTGCAAGAGGAATGGGAATAACCTGCATCGGTACTGATTGATGCGTCGCGAAATAGCCAGCCAGCGGCCCCCACGCAATCGCAACATCGATCTGCTTCCGCGCTACCGCGTCGATCAGTCTGGCGGGAGGATTCGGTTCTGATGGATCACCAAAAAGACTGTACCCTACAATGTTGTCGACAATCCCTCTTTGCGCCAGCAATTGCGCTGGCGGTGCGTACCCGGCATCGACAACGTGAATGCCAATACGAAGGTTCTTCAAAATTCCATCGTCCAGCGAATTGATCTTGAACGGCGCATCTTTGCGATAAATAAAAACGTAGCTGGAACGGTAATATGGCCGCGTTGTCGAAACTGTTTGGATACTGGAAGGAAGTCCAAGAACGAGATCGCATTTGCCCGCATCAAGAGAATTCCTGATGAAATTCTTGCGCTGCGCCCACCAGGTATATTCGAGTTTCGCGTTCAGGTCATTGGCGACAAGCTCTGCAAGTTTGTTTTCGAAACCTTCCATTCGTTGATTGGAATATGGCAAATTGTTAGGATCGGCGCACACGCGAAGCGTCTGAATAGGCTCTGCGCTTGGCTTCGGCGCTGCTGCAACGATTCTTTTGTTTCCAGGCCAAAATCTTTCGCCGATGCCAATGAGAGCCATCAGAGCGACGGCTGCTATCACAGTTATTAATAAGGTCTTCTTCATCATCTCTAACAACGATCGCATGAGGCGGTAATCGTGGCGTGGACTTTAGTCCGCGCGAGACGAAACACTGCCCACATCAGTAAATTCAGCCCGCCAATCTTGTTCTCTCTCTACCATCATTTTCGTTTCCACCGTGATGTTGCGATTGACTGACTTGCGCGGACTAAGTCCGCTCCACGATTTCCTATGGCAGACTGAACACATACAGCATTCCGCCCTTGGCCGTTTTGTCAGGGAGATCTTTCATCGCGTTAACAAAACCCAATGCTCCTGTACCGTCTGCCGGACTCAAATCACCGGCGACGATTGCTCCTGACCACCCTCCGACGCCTGATAGAATGGCCACATATTGCTTGCCGTCGGGTCCTGTATAGGTTGTAGGTTGACCGACAATTCCTGAACCAACTTGAAACTGCCACAGTATCTCCCCGGTCTTTGCGTTGACCGCTTTAAACCAGCGGTCCATCGTTCCGTAAAAGGCCACGTCGCCAGCGGTGACCAGTGTTCCGCTCCAGACAGGAAAGTCCTCTTTGATTGTCCAGATTGCTTTTGCCGCAACTGGATCCCAGGCGGTGTATTCGCCGCGATGACCACCTGGTCCTGCATACATCTTCACATTAGCTCCGACAAACGGCGTGCCGGCGATGTAGTTTGCTTCGACATCTTCCTCATCCTGGCAAAGATTGTTATGCGGGATATAGACCCATCCGGTTCGCGGCGAGAACGCTGAAGGCTGCCAGTCTTTCCCGCCAGGCGAGGCCGGACAAATTTCATGAACAGTGATACCGGTAGCGGTCTTTTTATCTCCAGCCTCGATTGGCCGGCCAGTCTTCAAATCTATTCCTGTAGTGGTGTTGATGTAGGCGTATGGTTCGGCCGAAAGCACTTCGCCAGTGGCACGGTCGATTACATATGCTCTCCCATTGCGGTCAGGATGGAACAGAACCTTTCTCAACTGACCGTTGATATTCATGTTTATCAGGATGTTTTCGTTGACCGCATCGTAATCGAATTCGTCGTGTGGACTGATTTGATATGACCAGATCACTTCGCCGGTTTCCGGTCTGCGAGCGAAGAGCGACGCAGTCCATTTATTGTCGCCCGGACGTTGATCGGCGTTCCACGGTCCAGGATTGCTGTCGCCGTAGTAGATAAGGTCAAGTTCAGGATCATAAGAGATCCATCCCCACGGCGCGCCGCCGCCAATCTTCCACGTATCGGGCGACCACGACGAAACGCCCAGATCTTTGGCTCGATCCGCTGGATAAAAAGGTTTGAAATTGGGGCCGATCAGAATGTCCGAATCCGGACCAGTACTGTAACCTCGCCAGACAACTTTTCCCGTATTTGTATCGAGCCCCGCCAACCAACCGCGAACGCCAAATTCCCCGCCGCTGTTGCCGACCAGTACTCGATCTTTGACGACAAACGGCGCCATCGTGATCGTCTCGCCCAAATTGATGTCGCCGAGCTGAGTGTTCCAAAGCTCTTTCCCGGTCCCTGCATCGACTGCAATCGTGTGAACATCAAGGGTGTTCATGAATATCTTGCCATCCGCGTAAGCAACACCGCGATTAACTACATCACAACATGCGACGCCTTGAGCGGCCGCCGCAGGTTTTGGTTCATACACCCATTTGACTGGGGGACCCGGTTTAGTCAAATCCAGCGCGTATAATTTGTTAGGATATGGCGTAACGATATACATCGTCTTGTTGACAACGATTGGCGCGGCCTCATGCCCGCGCAGTACTCCGGTAGAGAAGCTCCACGCAAGTTTCAGGTTCTTGACATTGTTAATGTTGATCTGATCCAGCCCACTGAATCTTGTGCTGGCATAATCCTTCGCTGGAAACGCCCACTGGCCATCTTCGGGCGAGATTGTTGCCGAGGCATTTCCCTGTCCAATCGGTGTGTTCGCTTTTGAAACCTCAGATCGTTTTGTCGAGCAAGATGAAAAAACGAGCCCAAATAGAATTACAATAACCACGATCGATTTCATAATTAATCCGGTGAAGCCTCCGTTGCGCCATAATGTCGAATGCTCGATCATCTCTGTTTCCTTGCGCCTTGAAGGCATACAAACTTCTGTGAGTTCAATGATTCTTTGGCTACTTTGCAGTCAATCTTTTTGCGAATAATCAACGTCTTACTCAAAAGGGCAATGCAAATGCCATTGATATTAATAGCAAGATACTGTCGGGGGTAATTGATCGGCCATTCGAAAAGGCGGCCAAAACTTCCTTGAGCAGTAAGATACGAAAGCTAATTCTTAGGTTAATGTTACAAAACTACTGATAATTATGGCGAGTCTCAGGAACTGGTCACGTTGGTTCAAATATGGAACCTCATCAACGACACAGCCTATATCGATAATTAGGCCGATCTTGAACCATCCACCTGTATTTATATTTCTCCTGGCCACGAAGAAAATCGAACTCGAAAGCGCCTTCGCGAATCGCTTCTCTCATAGCGTAGTTCACAATCAGCATTCCAGGGCTGAGTTTTGCCAGTTCAGGTTCAAATCCACTTAGATAATAATAGGCTCGACCCCTGTCAAAGAATCCATAATAGGCCGCAAGGGTTCTATCATCGAGCTTAAGAACAAATAGTCGCAGCAACCCTTGCGAAAGCATTCCAGGTATGACTTCGCGATGAAAATTCTGAACAGTCGCATCCGCCATTACTCCAGGTAGCCCCAGCATAGCCCAGCGCGAGCTGTGCAGGGAAAGGAATTTGTCGAAGAAACTGTACCAATTGTCTTGATTCGCTGTTTCAAAATCGACTTTCCCCATTCGCTCAAGTTTCGCACGTTTGTGATGAAGTTCTTCAAACAGGCCGCGTGATGTGATTTGCGAAAGAACGTCGACTTGCGGAGGCAACTGAAGAACCGGACAGAAGTTCTGCACAGTTTTTTGACCAGAGTATCCGCAAAGATCATCCAGTTTAAGAAGAGCCGAGCCCTGTTGAAGTTCCTGGAAATCACAAACGTCCCACTGATCCCATTGATCGGTTATATAACGGGCCAGCGCAGTGAGTCCGTCGTCCAACCAGGCGTCTGCCAGCAGAACATCAAGATAGTCCGTTACGCCGGTTCCGATTAACAATAATTGGCGAGTCTTTGTTGATGGGTCACGATAAATAAACAAAGGAGCAAGCCCAATCAACTCTTTTTCGTGGCGAAGTGTGATCGCGCGCAGGTTATCTCCACCAAAATTTCGCCACCAGGGCAAAATCCATTGAGGCGTCTGAAACGGCGTGGCCGTAGAGCATCGCTTCCAGAGGTTAAGCCATTCCAACGACAAGGACTCCAGAGCATCTATGTCGAATACTTCGTTAACGCTGACGGAAGGTGTTTGTAAAACTGAAGTCATTCTTTCCTGCACAGAATCGAATGAGATACGATTTAACCTTTGTCCTCAACAAATGATTCGCGAACGGTACCTCTGTATTCCCGGATCAATTGTTCGTAAATCTCGAAATAACGATCAGCCATTTTGCCGGCCGAAAACCGCCTTTGTGCTGCCTCGCGACAGACGTCAGGATCCAATGTTCCTGCGGCCTCAATAGCTTCTGCCATCTCCTTTTCGTCCTTCACAAGGAAGCCGGTTTTGCCGTGCTCTATAATTTCCGTCAACGCTCCGGCGGGAAATGCAACTACGGGTGTGCCACAGGCTAGAGCCTCCATCGCCACGAGTGAACTGGTTTCCTGGACCAGACTGGGCACCAGCAAGCATCGTGCTGCCGATAACAGTCTGCGCTTTCGCGCAAATCCTATCGGGCCGATAAATCGTCTGCGACTGTCTAATCGAGGGATAATTTGGTTGCAAAAATAATGTTCGTGCGCTTCGTAACGAAATACCTCGCCTGCCAGCAACAAGGGAATGTTCGTGAGCTTTGCTGCTTCGATTGCAACATGAAAGCCTTTTTCCGGGCAGATGCGGCCAAGCGCAACGACGAAGTTTCGCTTTCTTACGCGAGTGACGAACTGTTCAACCGCGACACCGTTCTCTATTGCAGGCAACAGCACAGCGTTTGAGGGACACGCTCGATTTTGAGCAGCCGACACACAGTTGATATATGTAAGCGGCCTATACAGATGAAAGATTTCAGGATCATACCACGCAGGCGGAAGATGCAATGTAGCTAATACCGGTGTACCTCGCGAAGGTAAATAGCGATTGAAATCTAGTCCGTGCATATGAATCAGATCGACTGAAAATTCTTTCAGAGCTCTTTGTATTGCTTCTTTGTGATTCGATCGGGCCAGCCGCTGTGTTTCATCAGCCAATTGATCTTCAATTCTGGGGGTCGTTATCAGAGTGCCCGCCGTATTTGATCCTTCGCACGCGATTACAATCGAACGCCAGCCATGTTTTACTATCGCGACGTCAAGCGCAGTCAGTATCTGCTCAGCGCCGCCAACCGCGTCTTGCCCGACAGGGGCGAAAGGAAAAGCCACGTTGAGAATAGTGCAGGTCATTGCTAGTTCGTCAGGTCCAGTTGCTCGAGCGCCTGTTTTGCCAGAGAGCGCCAGTGCGCGCCGGTCATTCCCCAATCAAATAATTCGTAAAGCAGTCGCCCGTCATGCGGCGGGACGGTAAAATCATATTTTGGAGCCAATCTGAATCGTTCGAACACAATCGGAAAAACGCGCAATGTTTCGCGCTGTGTCGTGTAGCATTGAATCATCTTCAATTTGAAATCGCGTTCGGATTCCGACAATTTGGTCGTTTTAATTTCTGAGTTTTCGGATGGAAGAAACTCTTCAACCTCTATGGATCCGTTGCGATTGTGATAACAAGTGAACTCTACAATCTTCGGAGACGACTTCTTGCAACGCCTGAGCAATCTACAGGCAGCGTGCAGAGCAAATGCCGTTGCATCGTGGTCGGGATGACCACCTTCGTACGGATGCGTTAAGACAACTTCCGGTTTAAGCTGGTCCAATATTTCCGCCAGCTTCCGGGACAATCTGACAAGATCCAGCGAAGCCTCCTGGTCAACAAAATCTAAACTCTGTTCCTGATCCGGTGAAATTCCGGCAAGGTGCAAAGCTGCTACCGCTTCTGCCCGCCGCGCTTGTGAATAGTCCTCTCTGGTGTGGAAGCCGGCGGCAATGGCATCCGTCATATTGCGTGGTGCACCGTCAGTAACATGGACAATGGCGGCTGTCGGCAACCGCTTCAAAAGCGCTCCTGCTCCTACGGTTTCAACAT
>DASRDY010000252.1:0-28098 GCA_035652355.1 Blastocatellia bacterium | reverse complement strand
TCTTGACAAGGTTCATGCAGAGCCTGCTGTTTGGTATTACTACCAAGGATCCTTCAACATTTCTCAGCGTCCCAATCGCATTGCTGATTGTTGCTCTTGGCGCGTGTTATATCCCCGCTAGACGCGCAACCAGAGTCGATCCGATAATCGCGCTCCGCTATGAATGATCAGATGGGAGCGCACGAGTGATTTGTGCGCTCCCATTAATTTGCCTTCCGGTTGTAGAATCATGTCAGACAATTCTCGTGAAGGAGGCAACTGATGGAACCCCGACTTGATTACGCGAAGACTTCACCCGCTGGATCCCGAGCGATGTATGGACTTGAGAGCTTTGTAAAAAGCAGCGGTCTTGAAACATCCTTGCTTGAACTGGTTAAACTACGAGCTTCGCAGATAAACGGATGCGCGTTCTGCATCGACATGCATACCAAAGACGCACGGGCCGAGGGCGAGACCGAGCAGCGACTCTATTTACTAAACGCCTGGCGCGAAGCTCCATTCTATTCCGACCGCGAACGCGCTGCACTGGAATGGACCGAAGCCGTGACTCTGGTGTCCGAGAGTCATGTTCCGGACGACGTTTACGAACGGGTCAGCAAACAATTCACGCCGCAGGAGCTGGTCAACCTGACCCTGGCCGTTATAGCTATCAACGGCTGGAATCGCCTGTCGATCAGTTTCAGAGTACCACCCGGAACTTATCAGCCGGCGCATAAAAGCTAATCATTTTAGCCGCTACAGATCTTCCATTCGCAATTTTGTATCGGCGTTCTTCCAGGCCGTCTCGAACTCTTTTTGAGCGGCGGCGGCCGCAACCTTCTTATGCTGAGCTTTCAAAGATTCCGCCAGACCGAATAATGCTCGACCATTATGCGGGTGTTTTGACAGCTCTTCTTTAAATGTCTTTTCCGCGGCGGCGAAATCGCCCGTCAAATAATAAAGCGCGGCCAAACTCTCTCTCGTCGGCGAGCTCCACGGCGGCGGCTCGTCATAGACAAGCGCGTCTTCAGCGGCGATTGCTTTGGTGTAAAGGTCAACGGCGGTCTTAGTGTCGTGTTTCGCTTGCGCGATCTTTCCTCTCAATACCAGATCGGCGATATTCAGGATAGCGCTTTCAGGATTATTGCCGCCAGGAAGATCAGCAGGAAGCGTCTTAACGATGCTTTGAAATGCGGCCAGTTCGGCGTCGGCCTCATCTGTTTTGCCGGTCGCCGCGAACGCTCGTCCACGAGCGTAATGCCAGTATACATTCGAAACCACGAGAGACTTGTCAGGTTCCGGCAGTTTCAAGATGTCATCCCATTTATTGAAGCGGATTTGTAGCAGGACTTTCGTCGAAAGCATCACTTCGACCATCGGCATCTCTTTGATCATCGGAGAGATATTTGCCACAAGACGTTCTTCTGCGTCCATCGCATCCTTGTACCGACCTTCCATCGCGCGCGCCGCTCGCAGGAAATCCAGGTTGTGACTGTAGTACATCATCGGATAGATGCCTTGCGCGCCGCTGCTCTTTATATATGCTTCATCAGCTTTAGCCGCATCGATATTGCTGTCTGCTGCTGCATCGTAGTCCCCGGTTCGCATATAGATGTGTGCAGGCATGTGCACAAGGTGGCCGGCCGCTGGCGTCAGCTTTGGCAGCATCGGCGCGTACGCGAGAGCTCTTTCCGGATTCGGCGAAGCCTCTACTGCATGAATATAAAAGTGAATCGCGCCTATGTGTTTTGGATCTTTCTTTAAGACCGATTCCAGGACCGCGACGATTTCCAAAGTTCCCTCGGCCGGTTTTCCATCAGGTGTCCAAAGCTGCCACGGTTTCAGATTCATCATTGAATCGGCATAAAGCGTCGCCGCATCATTATCATCAGGATATTTCTTGTGAAGTTCACCCATCGCGATTTTGTAATCGAGCGCGAGCTTTTTGAAATCCGGCTTTGGATCATTGGAATAACGTTTCGACATCGCATCAATGTATGCGCGCTCTTGCGGAGTAATCTTCACTCCGGGTTGATTTGCGATTGAGAGTGCTTTTTGAATCGCTTCATAAGCGATCTTTTCACGATCCGGATCGACATCGAGGTTGTAGTTCGGTCCGACAGCGAGCGCCACTCCCCAGTGTGCCATTGCCAATTGCGGATCAAGTTTCGCCGCCTGCTGAAATGATCTGGCGGCCTCTTCGTGATTGAAGGCATAGACAAGCAGTAATCCCTGGTCGAAAAACTTCTGAGCTTCAGCATTATCGGTTGAGACTTTGTGGTGCTGCGCACCCAATCCCGGTATCAACTGGGCATCTTTCTCGCCCTCGCGGTGGTCGCGCTGGGCGAAGGCAGTAATCGAAACTAAACACAGAAACAAAATCGATAGAAAGCTTTTCATTGCAACTCTCCGAAAAACGCGCAGTATTTCATTGAATGAGGGATTGTGGGGTCAGACAATCCCCTGGCATATCTCTACGAATATAACGTATTAAACGGATTGATGCCGCAGAGCTATTGCAGATTGAAATTATAAACTAAGATTCCGTCAACTTTAACAGGTACGCCACTCACGGTAGTCTTTATAAACTCGGATTTACGTGCTGCTTCGACCGCCGCTGGCACAAGCAAAGGATGGCCGCAGTGGGCTGCAGCGGCGATTACTTTGCCATCTTCACCAATGACAATTTCGACCAGAACCTTACCCTGAATTCTGCCTCGCCTTGCCAGCGGCGGATAGGACGGCTGTTCGAGATGAACAGCATATTGTTTCATAGTCCCTACGCCAGTTTCGGAATGCGCGTTTCCATTTACGCTACCTACTGGACCTGTTATACCGGCCAAAATACCTTCTGGTTCTTTCGCGAGGTTCCAGTCAGCTCCCAGTTTGAACGACGCGAAGAAGATTCCGCTTGCGGCTGAAGATGGCTTAGCTTTCGGAGCAGTTGACGTTAGCTGATAACTCATGTCTTTTGCCAAATAGACGCGATTTGTAATTAACTCAGCCTCCGTTTCGAAAATAATCTCCTTTCCCGGATAGTTGATCGTACGCTTTGACGAATTGTCCTCAAGAAGCAAATCGCTTTCCTTGATTACTTTGGAGTTTAATGAGGCTTTCAGATTTGAGATAATGCTATTGAGTTGCTGAGCCGATTTTTCGCCTTGCGTGAAAGTATCGCAATAGCATTTATAAACAATTTTGTAGACTGACTCGCCGTCCGTGCTGGTTACGGTTCCGTTCCTCACATAGTTTTCGGAGATGTGCTGGATTTCAACATTAGAACCTGGCATCTGAACAGTAAAATCGCCATCTCTTGTCGAGAAGGGTGTCATGGTATGTTGCCCACGAACTACAAAGGCTGCACAGAAAAAGATAAACAGGAATGAAGCGAGCCCTGCTGAGCGGTGTTTAATTGATGAACACATAGATCAGTCTCCAAAGACTAGCGGATAGAAAGAAGCTTTAACGATTTTTCAGACTCATCGACTGGCGGACGGTCGATGCCTGGATCCGAAACTGCGTTGATTATAACCGATTTCTTAATCTTGAGTCAGCGGCATTCTCTGGAACGGTCAATCCTTGGAGGTCACCAGGACACGGACTGCCTTGCCTTCATCCTTGAGTGGATCGACCGCAATCAATCGATATGATTTGTTATCGTCAGATGGCTCGTAAACGTATTCGTTGCCCCACGGGTCGACTTCGCGGACGCTGGGAATGTACGGACCGGACCATTTCTTGTACAGCGCGGTATCCTGATCGGTCCAAGTCAGAGGCTTTTCAACCAACACTCTGATTCCTTCGTCCTTAGTCGGATACCTGCCCATATCGTTCTTGAATTTGTTCAAAGCCTCCGCAGTCATGTTCATGTCTTTACGCGCCTGAACAAATCTGTCTTCTGCTTTTTTGTTCTCTGCTCTGTAATGCTTGAATGGACCAATGCTGAAGATTGTGATGGTAAATAGGGCAAAGACCGTGATACTCGCAAAAAAAAGCCACTTTCGTAATTTCGCCTTCTGTTTTATTTGCTCGTGAGCATCTGGGGAAAAGACCAATGTCGGATCGTGTCGGTGCGTTGTCTCGATCTCACTCGCTGATTCCGTGTGGCGGCTGCCCGACTTTTGATCCGACACCTTTCGATAACAGGACGGGCAATACCGCATCGAAGGCGCGATGCGCGCTCCACAAGATGAACAGATTTTGCCTATTTGCTCCTGAGTTTCCATAAAAACGCTGGTAATTCTAACCGAAAACAGCCTCGTTTAAAATTCTATGTGATTTCCCATCCGGTAGTCTTTGTTTCTTTTTTTGGCGCCATTCCTATCTACTATCTAGACGCTTTCGGGCGCTGTTTCGTTACAGATTTCATTTCATCAAAAATCTTATTGCTCTTTGATGTAACAATCGTTACAATGCAACGTTTATTACATATGCAGCACTGGATTCTACTGATTCATCAGTTGCCACCCACGCCTACCAACCTTCGGGTCAGGATCTGGCGGAAACTCCAGCGTTTGGGAGCCATTGCGATAAAGAATTCAGTCTACGTTTTGCCATTCAACGAAGGTTCTCACGAAGACTTTCAATGGCTGAAACAAGAGATAGAGACCGCTGGTGGGGAAGCAGCCGTTATGCGAGCTAACGCAATTGACGGCGCAACGGATAACGAAATTATCGAGCGATTCCGCCAGTCGGCAAGTCAGGAATACGAACGACTGATAACCGAGATGGATACTCTTTGCGCGGCAATTCGTGATCAGAAAAGGGAAGAGATTATGCCAGGCAGTCCGATCAACACATACGAAAACGAGCTAGACAAGATGCACAAGGACTTGGAACGAACAGTTTCGACCGATTTTTTTGTGGCCTCTAACCGCGCTGCGGCGCAAGAGTCCTACCAACGGTGTCACAAGGCCTTCCTTGAATCACAGAATAGGAAACAGCGCGTAACGAAATCGAAACAGGGAACTATTCAACAGCTTTCATTAGCAAAGTATCAAGGGCGTCGATGGGTCACCCGTCAGAATCTTTTTGTTGATCGTTTGGCAGCTGTCTGGCTGATCAAACGGTTTATCGACCGCAAGCCACGATTTTATTTCATAAAGGAAGGCGAAACTGTTGAAGCTGGTATCGGATTTGATCTCTATGGAGGACAATTTACCCACCGCGGAGAAGACTGCACGTTCGAGACAATGATCAAGGAGTTCGGCCTCGCGGGTGATCAGGGTCTGAAAGCAATCGCAGAGATCGTCCACGATATTGATTTGAAAGATAACAAATTCAATCGATCAGAAGCAGCCGGGTTAAACGCGGTTCTCCTTGGAATGGTGGAGCGGGTAAAAGACGACCGAAAACTGGCAAAGGAGTCGGAGCCTGTTTTCGACAGCTTGTATCAATTGTTACGGCAACAGGAAAAGAAAGCGAAAAAGGAACCGAGTGGCGAATCGGCAAGTTCAAACAAAGCAAGAAAACGGCCCAGAAATGAAGGCTGAAACAGGTTCAGGAGGCCGCACGGTCACCTTCGCGGAAGCGTTTCGTTTTTGGGTCAAGCTCGGCTTCATATCTTTTGGCGGTCCGGCCGGCCAAATCGCCATTATGCATCGCGAGCTGGTTGAGCGCCGTCGCTGGATATCCGAAGAACGATTTCTTCACGCATTGAACTATTGCATGCTGTTGCCAGGGCCAGAGGCAACAGAGCTTGCCATTTATGTCGGCTGGTTGATGCATAGAACAATCGGCGGCATTGTCGCCGGAGCGTTTTTCGTCATTCCATCGATCTTTGTGCTGCTGGGGCTTTCATACGTATACGCCGCTTACGGATACGTGCCGGTTGTAGCCGGCGTTCTATCTGGGTTCAAACCCGTGGTCGTCGCAATCGTCGTCGAGGCGATACTAAAGATCGGAAGTCGTGCTCTGAAACGCCAGGTTCATTATGCCATAGCCCTTATTGCGTTTGTCGCGATCTATTTCTTACATGTTCCGTTTCCATTGATTGTGCTCAGTGCGGGTCTCATCGGTCTCGCGGGAGACAAGTTGTTTCCTGGGCTGTTTGCCGCCAAAGAAATTGAGAATCAGACGGCAAAAATAGCGGCTACCAATAACGAACCGTTGATCAGCGATACTGCTCCGCCACCGTCGCACACGCTCCCATCGCGGATTCGAATCATAAAACAAGTCGGCGTGGGACTCGTCTTATGGATTTTGCCGTTTGTTATATTGGGGCTGTGGCGAGGTTGGCACAGTCTGCATGTTCAGGAGTATAGATTTTTTACTCAAGCGGCTCTTGTAACATTCGGCGGAGCGTACGCGGTACTTGCTTACGTTACGCAGGCAGCAGTCGGGACTCATGGTTGGTTAACTCAGGCGCAGGCGGTTGACGGTCTGGCATTGGCGGAAACGACGCCCGGCCCTCTGATTATGGTCCTACAGTTCATCGGGTTTATGGCTGGCTGGAATCATCCTGGCGATATGGGAAGAACGTTGAGCGCAGTGACGGGTGCGTTGATCACGACCTATACGACTTTTCTGCCGTGCTTTTTCTTTATTTTTGTTGGCGCGCCATATATCGAGATTTTGCGCGGGAATCGGTACTTAACGGCGGCTCTTTCCGGAATAACGGCAGCGGTCGTAGGAGTCATCTTGAATCTGGCCATTGTTTTCGGTGTTGCGGTTATTTGGCCCGACGGGTTTAGCGGACAGACAAATTGGCTGGCGGCCGCTACCAGCATTATTGCATTCGCGGTGCTCTATCGGTTCAAGATCGATGTTCTTTGGGTAGTCATCGCTGGTGGATTGATCGGCTTAATACATGCATTCGTGTGAACAAGAAAGGTTCTCGATATGAATAATGGAAAGCGAATATTGTTAATAAGCAATTCGACGTTGTATGGCAGCGGTTATCTTGATCACGCTGAAAAAGAGATTCGCGATTTTCTGGGCGATGTCAAAAGGGTCCTTTTTGTTCCGTTCGCGCTGTTTGACAGAGATGCCTACGCCAAACAGGCGAGGGATCGATTCGCGAAGATGGGTTACGAACTCAGCTCAGTGCATGAGAGCAGCGACATGCAGCAAGCTGTTATGAATGCGGAATCGATCTTTATTGGCGGCGGAAACACCTTTCGCCTGTTGAAAGCGTTATATGATAACAATCTTCTGTTGTTGATCCGTGGCCGCGTTGAGGCCGGCATGCCATACATTGGATCCAGCGCAGGATCGAACGTCGCCGGTCTTACGATCAAAACTACGAAGGACATGCCGATTGTCTACCCGCCGTCGCTCGACGCTCTTGGAATCTTTCGATATCAGATAAGTCCGCATTATCAGGACCCCGATCCAAACTCAAAACACATGGGTGAAACTCAGGAAGAGAGAATCATGCAGTTCCACGAGGAGAACGAAACACCGGTTGCAGGATTGCGCGAAGGCACAATGCTTAGGATCGAGAATGACTCGATTGTTTTAAAGGGGACAACATCTGCTCGCATCTTCAGACGCGGACTGAAGCCTGTCGAAGTTGAAGTCGGAACAGACATCAGCGGACTGCTTGCCGGTCGCGAAGGAGAAAAGCTATGAAACCAGCCGGAACGTTGCTTCTAACCAGGTCTGACGTAGCCGATCTGCTGAGCCTCGACGATTGCATCACTGCAGTTGAGCAGGCTTTCAAACTTCATGCAGAAGGGAAGGTTCCACCACCTGGAATTCTTGGTATGCACGTTCCCGGAGGTGGGTTTCATATCAAAGCAGCCAGCGCAAATCTTAATAGAAGTTATTTTGCAGCCAAATTGAACGGCAACTTTTACGAGAACGTCAGCCGATTTGGAATGCCGCGCATACAGGGGGTGATAATATTGTGCGATGCCGAAAATGGTTTTCCTCTAGCGGTGATGGATTCGATAGAAATCTCAATCGTTCGTACTGGCGCGGCTACAGCAGTCGCGGCCAAGTATCTGTCGCGACCTGACTCAGATGTCGTGACGATTTGCGGATGCGGAAATCAAGGAAGGGTCTCGATCAGAGCAATATCAAGGCTCAGACCTCTCAAGCGATGCTTTGCATTCGACACGGATAAGGCATTCGCCCAGCGTTTCGCTGATGAATTATCGACAGAACTGCAAATCCAAATTGAGCCAGTTGTCGATCTCAGCAAAGCCCTAAAGCAAAGCGACATTTGCGTGACATGCACGCCATCGCGAGCACCATACATTAATTCTGAAGATGTTCCACCAGGCACATTCATCGCGGCAGTCGGTTCTGACAGCGAAGAGAAACAGGAGTTGAATCCCGCTTTATTAGCAGTAAACAAAGTCGTGGTGGATATCACGGACCAATGCGCGACAATAGGAGAACTGCATCATGCGATTGACGCACGCCTGATGACTAAAGCCGATGTGCACGCTGAACTCGGCGAAGTCATTGCCGGTCGGAAACCTGGACGCGCTTCAGGTGACGAAGTGATCATCTTCGACAGCACCGGAACCGCTCTGCAGGATGTAGCCGCTGCCGCGATTGTTTACGAAAGGGCACTCGCTACAGAGCGCTATCAAAGGATCAACTTTGGTGATTAACACTTGCCAATAGGCTCGCCGTATTCTTAACGCATACCAAACTGAAAGCTCATTTTTCCTTTAAAGATCGCCTTGGCAAAGCATTTGCACACGCAAATCGGAAAGTTGTGCAGGTGAAAATTCATTGCGAGGTGGATTATGGCAGAACAATTGCCTGAAGAAGAGAAAAAAGAGGGACAGGAACAATCATCCGAATCTTCTTCGGAGACTACGACGGGAACGAGACTCACCGCTACCGAGATTTATGAGAATGTCAGAGTCGCGGCTGAAGCCGAACTGCGCCGTCCACCTCGTGCACTGCTCTGGTCCGCGCTTGCGGCAGGATTGACTATAGGATTCAGCTTTCTTGCTGGGGCCTACCTCAGTTCTTTAGTTCCCGAACCATTCAAGCATGCCGCGAATTCAATTGGCTATCCGCTAGGGTTTATTTTTGTGGTTTTGGCTAGGAACCAACTGTTTACCGAAAACACCTTAGAGCCGATCATACCTTTGTTGAACAAGCCATCGTGGGACATGCTGAAAAGCATGTTATCGCTGTGGGTTGTGGTTTTGATTGGAAACATGATCGGAGCATGCATACTAGGGCTGATACTTGCGCTAACCCCCGTCGTAGACAAGTCATTACAAGATGTCTTAACAACCGTGGCCGCCCAAGGTACTTCGGCCGGATTCGCCGCGACAGCATATAAGGCAATATTTGCGGGATGGCTGATAGCATTAATGGCTTGGTTGATTGGCTCGACCCGATCGACAGGAACACAGATTCTGTTCGTGTTTCTAACGACTGCGCCAATTTCAGCCTTGGCATTCCCGCATTCCATCGCAGGCAGCGTCGAAGCCTTTTACCGAATATTTGCGCGTACTGCGAGCTGGAGCGACATGATCGGTAATTTCATAGTTCCGGCATTGATCGGGAACATCATTGGCGGCTTTACCTTTGTTGCATTGTTGAATCACGGACAAGTCGCCGCGGAACGCAAAGCTGAAGAGTCATCCGAAAATGATGAAGAAAAAGAACCAGCCAGGCGAAGGGGTATTCAGTACACTTGAACAACAATAACGATTAGGACTGTAAAGTTGCCAGGCCGCTTGCGAGGTTAATCAACCGATCACGGTATTCGATTTTCTCAATCCATTCCTTCGACCACGCGCCGATTCCCATATAGGCTCCGGCAAACGCACCTGCTAAACAGGCTATAGAATCGGAATCACCGGAGGTTAACGCAGCTCGCTGAATCGCTTTAACAGGATGTTCAGGAAACAGGAGAAAGCAGAGACATCCGGTCGCGAACGCTTCTTCAGCAATCCATCCTGCACCCGTAGCCAGACACGGATCTGACTCGCGATCAGGAAGCGTCACGGCGAGTTCTAAACGACGGAGCACCATCAAACATTCGTCCCAACCTCTCGAGATAAACTCCTCCGGTGAATCGATAGCCGGTTGTTCCCACAATGGCCCCAGCCATTCTTCGTGGTAGATGCAACGTTGCGATTCAGCATACGCACTTAATCGCGTAACCAGCGTTGCCGGTTCTCCGCCGTTGAGAAGGTCGGTAACAGCGAAGGCCGTCAGGTCCGATGCCGCTAGTGCGGTAGGATGTCCGTGAGTAAGAGCCGCCTGGAATTGAGAAATGGCTGCTCTTGTATCTGTTGGCAGTGTGTGCAACAAGCCGACGGGTGCCACTCTCATGTTGGCTCCGCAGCCTTTTGAGCCAGATCGTGTCGCTTTATGCCAGGGCATTCCTGCTGCGAGATTTTCGCAGGCGCTCAAGCAAGTCATACCCGGTGCGCGATTATTTTCAGGGGAAACCAACCATTCAACGAAGTATTTTCTTAGCGCGTGCTCTAATGAAGCTAGTGTGAATGGGGTGCCGGCTTCAACCAGTGCTTCGCCAACAGCAAGAGCCATCTGCGTATCGTCGGTGACGCGCATTGGGTTGCCGGGCGGCTCTTTTGGTCCGTCCGGCGGCCAGCTCTTCCGTATTTGGATGACGTCGAGAAATTCTGTCGGCGCGCCCAGAGCATCGCCAAAGGCGAGGCCCATTAATGATCCTAAAATACGGTCCGAAAGGGAACTCATACCTGCTAACGCCGATTGGGATTTCGTTGCTGAGCAGCTTTATCAACCAATCGCCGAAGTTCTTTTATCGGCTCGGGATTGTCATCGACCTGAAGTCGCAAAACCACATCATTGTGCAACCATACTCCGCCATTCTTTTTTACGATCAGCATTGCGGCTGACTGCATTCCGCGTTTGTCGCCGCCTGCCAGTTGACCGGCTTCTAATGCGGCGAGAAGGCGAAATGAGAGATGACCTTTCGTCTCTTCGAATGCTTTGACCATTCCATTGACGACTTCTGGGCCAGCCAGAATGTTGCCTTGCGCTGTGCAGAACTTGCCCTGTTTGTCTCCCGCCCACTCGGGAGCTTTCGGACCCGTATAGGCAGCGACTTCGCCCTTCGTATTGATCACGGCAAACTGGCGACCAAATTTTGTCCAATCCTGGGGACGAGGATCGGGATCAGATTCCCAGATCTGCTTGATAATGTCTTTCGGCGCCATTCCTTTTTTCAGAAGAGCAATCGCTTGCGGTCCGTAGCTAACATCCACAACCGCCTGCGTAGCGGCCGCGCCTGCATCGGCTTCCGCCCATAAGACACCGTTGCCGACAGAAAACACCCGTGATTGCACCGCGCCGCCAACTTCTCCGGTGTCAGGATCGTAACCAAGGATTGAGAACGTCGCGATCGGCGGCCAAGGAAGCTTTGCTGTTTCTTGCTTTGCCTCGATGTTGGATATATGACTGTTGCCGAGTCCAAGGGCAGACAAACATATAATGGCTAAAACAAAAAGTGCCGTTAGTCTCTGTTTCAATGATGGCCTCCATAATTTGTATTGAACGCGGAACAAAGCAAAAGCCAGGGGCGAGACCATTTTTCTCACACCCTGGCCTTTGTTGTCAAAGTGACGATGATCTTACTTGAATGTATCTGCCTCTACGTCGACCTTAGTTGTGTAGTCCTTGCCGTCTACAGTAAGTTTCACCAGGTACTGGCCCGGCTCGACTGGAGGACCACCGCGGAAGCCGCGGAAACCACCTCCACCACCGCCTCCGGCGCCACCACCTCCACCGGCACCTCCGCCACCGCCGCGACCGAAGCCGCCTTGGCCACCTTGCGGAGGATCACCAGTCAGAGTCCAATCAACGCGGTTAATGCCCACTTCTTTCGGACCAGTAAGGTTTCGAATAACCTTACCGGTTATGTCGGAAATAGTGATCTTCACATCGCTTGATGGTGCAGATTTCAGGTAGTAGCTGATCTGCGTGCCCGGAGTCGGATTCTCGCCGCGGAAATTCTTCGATATTCCCACTGATCTAGTCAGCGTTGGATCGTTCGAATATTCCACGCCCGGACGCGGGTTGAACAGGAAAACATCGCTTGCCTGGGCTTTGGCGTCCCATTGCTGCAGCGGTGTGAGGTCGTCAAGAATGTAGATGCTTCGTCCGTGTGTGCCAATGATCAGATCGTTGTCGCGCGGATGAATCAGAATGTCGTCAATTCGAACCGTCGGCAATCCAGTGCTGAATCGCTGCCATTCTGCGCCGGCATCCAGAGAAATGTACAGTCCGTATTCATTGCCGAGATACAGGATGTTCTTGTTCTTCGGATCTTCGCGGATGACATTAACTCTTCCCGATCCGAGATTGTTTGAAATCGATTGCCATGACGAACCCAGATCGTGCGTCACGAAGACGTAGGGTTTGAAATCATCGTAGTAATGACCTTCGACTGTCACGTAGCAGGTGCCAGCATCAAAATGCGAAGGCTCGACTCTGCTGATTTGATAAGTGTCCTTCGGGAGTCCGGGCAGTTTGCTTCCCAGGTTAGTCCAGGTCGATCCGCCGTCTTTGCT
The DNA here is from genome assembly GCA_035652355.1 of Blastocatellia bacterium. Taxonomy (GTDB): domain Bacteria; phylum Acidobacteriota; class Blastocatellia; order DASRDY01; family DASRDY01; genus DASRDY01. The sequence continues at coordinate 15,640 of DASRDY010000252.1, read as the reverse complement.
CAGTTGCAAATTGCCGTCGTCTGTTCCGACCCAAATGATGCCGGCCGTTACAGGAGATTCGGCTATGGTCACTATGTTGCCATAGTTTTCCATGCCGTCGTGCTTAGAAGCCATCTGCTGTTTGCCGTCAACCCCCATAATCGGCAGGGTGGAGCGGTCAATGTGTTTGCTCAGATCTTCTGTCGCTGTCCACGTATCGCCGCGATCCAGCGATTTAAAGAATCTGTTCGCGCCGGTATAGACGATTCGCGGATTGTGTGGAGACAAAGCGATCGGAGTATCCCAGTTCCATCGCAGGTATTCATCCTCGCCGATAGGAGGATTAATATTGGTCGTTAAAGCCTGTTGACCAAACCCCTGGAACTGCTGTTGCTGAGGTTCAGCATTGCCTTCGCCGCCCTGGTTGGCAGCTCGACGCGGACGCGTCACGGGACGAGGTCTGATGCTGACATTCCGACCGGTCTTCAGATCCAATCTGTTCATCGCGCCGTTCTGCGATTCGACATAAATCGTGTTGTAGTCGGTGGGGTCGATCTGAACGTAGAACCCGTCGCCACCACCGATGCGGAACCAATCAGGATTGGTGATTCCTGATGCATTGCGCACTGCGCTCGGTCCGCACCAGCTTCCGTTGTCCTGGAGACCGCCGCAAACATAGTAAGGTTTGCGCATATCGGCAGCCACGGCGTAGAACTGTCCCACGTTCATCGTGTTGATGAATTCCCAGGTGTTGGCCTGGTCATATGTGACATCCAAACCGCCGTCGTTTCCGATCATAACGTGATTGTCATTATTGGGATCAACCCAGATGGCATGGTGGTCGGTGTGAACGATGCCGCCGACCTGTTTCAGGGTCTTTCCGCCATCGGTTGACTTGAAGAACGGCGCGCCACCCGTGTAGATGATCTGATCGTTCTTCGGATCGATTCTGATCTGACTGTAATACATCGGACGGTCGATTACGTTGGTGACGACCTTCCAGGTTTTGCCCTTATCTTCAGAACGCCACAATCCACTCTTTTCCGGATCGGGAGGTTGATTTGCGGCTTGCTGTTGCTGCTGTCCGCCTTCAGGATTCTGTCCTGCGGCCTGACCTCCAGCGCCCTGTGGTCGGGCTTGGCCCTGACCCCCGCGACCGCCGCCGCCAGCTCCACGACCACCGCCACCACCTCCGGCGGGACGGCCGTTCAGTTCTTCGCCCTCAGGACCAACCCCTCCGCCGGTGCCCGCGCTTACGCCGACTTCAATAGTCGCCATAACAACGTTCGGATTCGAACGCGAAACGTCGAGACCGATTCGACCCAGAACGCCTTTGCCATTTGGCAGACCATTGCCTTCCAGTCTCGTCCAGGTCTTGCCGGCGTCGAAGGTCTTCCAGATTCCGCTGCCAGGACCGCCGCCATTGTATCCCCAGGATTTGCGCTCGCGCTGATACGAAGCGGCGTAAAGGACTTTGCTGTCGACAGGGTCCATCACGATGTCGGTGAAGCCAGTGTGCTCATCAACGAACTTGACGTTGTTCCAGGTCTTGCCGCCATCAGTCGTTTTGTAAATGCCGCGATCTTTGTTCGGTCCGAACAGGTGGCCCATCGCAGCTACGTAAACAACATTGGGATCTTTCGGATCAGTGACGATGCGAGCGATAGACTGGACGTCCTTCAGACCCATGTTTGCGAAGGTCTTTCCGCCATCAGTCGATTTGTAGATTCCATCGCCAATTGTAGAGCTCTGTCTGTTATTGGCTTCGCCGCTGCCAACCCAAACGATATCCGGATTCGGCTGAAATATAGCAATGTCGCCTACGGACGAAACTGGATATTTCTCAAACACAGATTCCCAGGTCGTTCCATTGTTTGTGGTTTTCCAGACACCGCCGGTAGCAAAACCCACATAGAAGGTGTAGGGATTATTTTCAACAACCGCGATATCGTCGATACGCCCACCCATGCTGGCGGGACCGATTGGACGAAAACGAAAATTCTTTAATAGCGGATTATCCGACTGATTCACCGGTGGTCCCGAAGGCTGTTGCTGCTGCGGAAAGCCCTGACCGAACACAATCAAGCTTTGCAGAACGAACAGACAAATCCAGAACCCAGCCAATGAGCGGAGGCGTGGCCTTCTTCTTGACATAAGATTTCCTTTTCCGAGATTAGAAGATTAAAGAGAGTTGTCAATCGTCGACTACTATTGCAGACCGTAGATTATATAACTCTCAGCGAAATCGCAAAAGGAAATGTAACCAGGCTGGCAGCCTGTTGCACTCTTAACGCGAATCGTATCTGGTCCGCCGCTTGGACCGTCGCCACAGTCGTCTATCCGAACAACCGGAATTTTAACTTTAACTTTTTTAAAAATTTTTCTTGACGTGACTCAAAAGTCACGTTACCATTTGGTCACATAATAATTCAATTTGAATGAAGGAGAGAAACCAATGACGTTAGACGACCTGACTCTCGACGTTGAACAGAGCGTGGATATCAAAGGCACGCCGGAAAAAGTCTTTGCCGCAATGCTGGAGCGATTCGGGAAGAAGAATACCCGACCGGATGGCGAATCGCTGAACCTGAATCTTGAGCCGAAAGTCGGCGGTCGCTGGTACCGCGATCGCGGCAACGGCATCGGTCATCTTTGGGGATTTGTACAGGTGATCAAACCGCCGGTTTTGTTGGAGCTGAGTGGACCAATGTTTATGTCTTATCCCGCCATCAATCATATTGAAATCAAAATTGCCGAGGCAGGGCAGGGTTGCAGAGTCACCTTGCGTCACCGCGCCATCGGCATGATCGATCCGGAACATCGCAAAGGCGTCAGCATGGGATGGGGACATATGCTGAATGAATTGAAGAAAGATTGCGAGTGAAATAGTGCCAACTCGACCCGTTGAAGAGGCAGACAATTTGGCTCCAGTTTGGAAAGCGCTCTCTGATCCGACGCGCAGAGCGATCCTTGATTTCCTGCGAGATCGCCCGCGCACAACTACTGAGATCGTAGAAGAATTTCCGCAGTTGAGTCGGTTCGGAGTGATGAAACATCTTGATGTTTTGCGTGATGCCAATCTGGTTCAGACGCGGGAGTCAGGTCGGCAGCGGGTGAATTCATTAAATGCCGTGCCCATCCGCCAGATCTATGAAAGATGGATGAGTCCGTTTCAGGAACTCTGGTCGCACGAGCTCTTGCGGATCAAAGACGCAGTCGAGGGCGCAATCGAAGAAGAGGATCAGACAAAGCGCAAGCGAAAAAAATAAAGGTTTTAAATTAACATCAGCAGAATTCGGAATAGGAGAACTCTATATGGCAACACAACACACCGGTACTGGAATGCAGGAGCACAAGATCGTTTCCCAGGAGGAATGGCTCGAGGCTCGAAAGGCCCTGTTAAAAAAGGAAAAGGAATTCACCCGCCAACGCGACGAGATCAGCCGACAGCGTCGCGAGCTCCCGTGGGTAAAAATCAACAAGAACTACGTATTCGATGGACCAAACGGAAAAGAAACGCTTTCAGATCTGTTCGGCGGCCGCAGTCAATTACTCATCTATCACTTTATGCTTGGTCCGGGATGGGAAGAGGGTTGTAAAAGCTGCTCGTTTCTCGCGGATCATTATGATGGCAGTCTTATTCATCTGGCCCATCGCGATGTCACTTTTCTGGCGGTTTCCCGCGCGCCACTGTCGGAAATCGAAGCCTTCAAAAAGCGTATGGGTTGGCGCTTTAAGTGGGTCTCGTCTTTCGGAAGCGATTTCAATTACGACTTTCACGTTTCGTTTACTAAAGAAGAACTCGCCAGTGGAAAAGTGCCATACAACTACACGATGCAGGAATTCGGGTCCGATGAGGCTCCTGGTCTCAGCGTGTTCTATAAAAACGAGAACGGCGAAGTGTTTCATACTTATTCGACTTATGGACGCGGTCTGGACATTTTTGTCGGCGCCTATAACTTCCTGGACGTTGTGCCAAAAGGCAGAGACGAAGACGATTTAGCTTTTTCAATGTCCTGGGTGCGTCACCACGACCGGTATGATGACAATTATGTGGTCGATACGAAATCCGGTTATCAGCAGCCAAAGGTTCACGATTGCTGTTCCGAGGAGCACAATTCATGAACAGTCATCATTGCTGTGAAATTGTGAGGAGCGGTTCGGACACCGGGCCGCTCACGCTCCCTACAATCAAAAGCGATCAGCCGTCTTTGTTCCGGCGATTTTCGAGTATTGTTAAATGGCTAGTTCCGAGCGCGATCCTGGCGTTGTTGCCTAAATGCCCAGCGTGTCTGGCAGCTTATGTTGCAGTTGGAACGGGGATAGGACTATCGATTTCAACAGCAACTTATATAAGAGCCGGGCTGATTATTTTATGTATCGGCTCGTTGACGGCTTTCGGCCTGGCCGCATTGCTGCGAAAGGGAACCAGCGCTCGCAGACGCTGGTCCCTCAGGTAAAGACCGCCCCAGATCATCAGAGCGACTATGCTCGGAAATATGATCGTGAACAACGGACCTTCGACTCGCACATGCGTAGCAGTCGCGCCGCCCAGATAGCCAGTGAGCAGGATTGCCCCGAGAATCGACGTCCGTGGGATCACATAAATGATCGTGCAGATCGTCAACGTCAGGCCGATTCCCACGATTGTGCTCTCCGGGTAACCCATCTTGACGGTTGCCTCGACAACGAACGAAGGCTTGAATAGTTTCATGATCCCATCCATCAACAGGAACAACACAGGGATTGTGCTGATGATGCGACCAGCCCACAGACTCTTTTTCGAAACGCCAGATGATTCAACAGTTTGCATAACTTTATCCTCCCAATCGATCAAGCAAATTTGTTTATTTGTTATTAGGACGAACGGCGATTGCGGAAATCGACACGCTGACAAAATTTTTTTGTTTGGGAAGTTTTTTAGATTCTTGCCAGACGACGGTGAAACTCGAACGCTGTACAGAAGCACGGCTGAAGAAGTGCAGCCGAAGAAAGGAAATCGCAGTGCTCAGCAGGAAGCTGTAACTCGAAAATAACAGTAGTTCAGAGCCATAACAACTTTAAATTTATATCATCCCATAATGGCTTATCGGGTTTTTCCACGGGCGCAGTTTCTTTCTCGAGGGGCGCATTAAATGTCTTCGAGCTACCTTCTTCGATATTGACTTTATGCTCCCAAGGCTTGAAACCGCCACGCGATATTTTAATAGTATGTTCTCCTGGGGATAGCATCAGTTTTGATGGCGTACTTGCAGCGTATTCTCCATCAATGTAAATATCCGCACCTGCAGGCTCAGACTCTAGTTGCACCGGTACCTTGGTGGCAGCAGATTTGTTTTCTGATTTAAGAGGGGTCGTGTATTGAGGCACATAGTCGAAATGTTTTTTCAACATCTTCAAGATCTCGCTGGAAAAAATCGCGAAATTTAAACCCTGAACACTTTCCATGTTTATTTTCAAAAAGTTCACACCGACCACTTCACCGGTGGTATTCAGCAAAGGTCCGCCGCTGTTGCCTGGATTGATCGACGCGTCTGTTTGTATTAGCAGGCCTTCATCTCCATCGCGAAACGCACTTATGATTCCTTTGGTTACGGTATTCGCCAATACAGATCCCAGCGGAGAACCAATGGCTAACACGTCGGAACCAACTTTTACGGCCGCAGGATCAGCTATAGGAATAAATGGAAATGATGAACCTTTAACCTTTATCAGAGCGAGATCACGATCAGGGCTAACAAAAATCGCTTCACTTTGAAACGACTCTCCCTTGCTTGTCGTTATAGTTGCAGAAGAGCTCGCTCCAACAACATGTTTGTTCGTCACTATGACCCCTGTATCCGTGATGAAGAATCCGCTCCCGGAGCTTAAATTCGTTTCGACTGTAACAACAGCAGGCAGAGCTCGCTGAACTACACTTTCAGTAGTGCGATTCTCTCCTGTTGGATTTCCAGCCGCACTAGGCTGGCCGTCGCTTGATTTATCAGCAAGTGGATTCGACCCCAGGAATTCGCCAACCTTTTCGAGCTTGATGTTGTACGTTTGAGATTCGATTACATAAAAAATCTTTCTCAGCGCGCCATTGGTGTCATACCAGTTAAATGGCCCTTTTGTAATCAAAATAGACTTAGAAACGTACCCCTCCTTTGTCAATCTCAAGGTAATCGGTATATCCAGGTATTTGCTCCATATAAATGAGCCCGCACCTTTGAAGAAGTAGTTATCCAGGAAAATGCTGTACGGTGTCTTACCAGCGTTTACGGAATTGATCATCACAGTTGCCCCTGGCGGATCGGAAATGATCTGTAATTCCATTTTTCCCTTGGGGGCTTTCTTCGGCTCAATATCCTGTTTTGGAGAACTCTTGGCTGAATCTGGCTTCGGACGCGGAACAGTAGTTTCTGTGTTCGCCTTGACAAACTTGTAGAACGCAATACTTAGGGAAGGGACGTACTTGGTTTCGCCCATATCTTTAACGTACATTCCCCCTGCATCCTTGCCGACGAATCTGCCAACTATGCTTCTGCCGTCTGTTGTATCTATAACGACATCGCAAGTCATCAAACCCGTAACGCAGTCTTTTTCCTGGACCGTGTCGCTTCCGCCGGTTTTTTGTGAGGAGGTAATAGAACCTAAGGCGAGAAACAATATAATTAAACAGCCAAGCACTCTTAATTTCCTAATCTCAGACATGGTTCGCTCTCTTCAAGAATTAATCTGAATATAGGCCAGCGGCAGAGATTCAGAACTGGCTTAACTACGCGAAGACGATACTTACCGAGTTTGCATGTCGAACCCAAACTGCGGGTGCGCTATATCAGATGACAATCTGTCATCTTCCCTCAAATAATATGCAGATTGGTCGTTACCAAAAGGAGCTTATCGGCGGATATCCGAACAACTAAGCTTAACACTATTCTATAATTAATTTTTGAGGATCGGCCGAAAAGAGGGAGCCTGATCAAGCCAGAGAGCGGCCATTCGGCAACTACCCACCTATTGTTTGGCCTGAACTGAATCTGCGGGTTTAGAAAGCACCGCCTGAGCAATCGCCAGGTGAGTCATCACCTTCGCATCCACCCGCGTAAATTTGTCTGCGGTCGCGCGTGTGCGATCAAAGTCAATCTTAGCGGTCCTGCTCAACGTATTGGAACATTGTCGAACCAGGTTTGAGCTGAAGTTTACATTCTCGTTGCCGATTATCAGCTCGCCGTCACGGAAACTGCGGAACCCAAATGTTTGAAAACTATCCACAATCTGCGCCGCCGTCACGATACTGTTTACCTGATCAATAACGAGTTCCATGACTTCCAGACCCTTCGCCGGATCGATTTGACTGTAAGCGGTAACGATTCTGATTTGAAGAGTCATGTCCCCGATGTTGTCAATTCGATTTCCCAGGATTCCGTGGGCTTCGTCCAGAAGCTCTAAAGCGGATTTCTTATCAGTCTTTAACATCATCGTCGACAGTTGCAGCAGAAGTGGGATCTTGTCTTCATCCGATTTACTCTGCGCGATCAACTGCCGGGCTTCGTTGACCTTGCCTTTCTGAATATCGGCCGCAATTACCAGATTGTCCAGGTTACTCAACGCTGACTTTTTTGCGTTTGCGTCGGTAACGTTGTCATTGATCAGTTGCCTTGCTTTATCAATGTCACCGTCTTTCGCCATCTTTCCTGCGATCATTGAGTACATACTTGAGCGGACTTCAACCGGCGCTTTGGATGCTGCCTCGAGCAAAACGTCAGTCGAGCCGCCATTCGCCTGCAAGTTTTGAAATTCAGCCATCGTACGCGATCGGTCATCGAGTTTGTTTGTGAACTGGGCGATCTTCGCTCGCAGATCAGCAGTTTGAGCTGGCGCATATTTATCCAATATCGGCAGCATTTGCTGAACCCGGCTGAAGTAGCTGTAGACGTTTACCTGATTATTGAGAGTTAATGGATTAAAGCTGGTATTTGATATTAATATCTGGACACTCTTAACCACGTATTCGGCCAAATCTTTGACTGCCTGTTCGTTGTATTGAACCTGTGATCCTGGATTGGAACCCGAATTTAGCTGCGAAGGTGCAGGTGGAGCGGTTGAGGCACTGGTCCCGTTAGAAGAACCGCTGGGACTGGCGGTAGATGATCTACCAATTGTTTGCAAAAGGCTCAATGCAACGGACAAAGCCTGGTTATTCGTAGCCAGATCCTGCGATTTCACTTTTTTGACAATATCATCCAAAAACTTGTTTCCTGCATCCTTATCCACTTTCAGCAGACTTTGCAAAGCGTTGACAGCATCCTGCGTTAGACCTTTTGCCAGATTGTCCTCGGCCATTTGCAGGGCTTGTTTGGGATCACGTTGAGCTATTAAGGCTGCAAACTGCATTTCAAGCTGCGAGTCCAAATCTGAGGTAATTGAACCCTGATCTATTACTGGCTGGTGCGTCGCAACCAGAAAGTCCCGCGCCAGGGAAGGATCATGACGCGCAATCATCTGCAGAATCTGCGCTCGGAGGTTGTAGGCGACAGTTCTGTTATTGATAAATGGATAATCATACGATTCTCTTGCCACAACCTGGGCAATGTTGGTGACCGACTCGCTAAACAACGACCGCGCGCGTTTTTCGTCGCGTGTCCACAGTATTTCTGCCGCTGAGGCCAGGACCTGAGCTTTGTTTTCAGGCAGCCTTAAGGTCTGAGTCTCTGACAACACTTCTTCCAGAAAATCGAGGGCTTTCTTTTCCAGTTCTTTCTGAGCGGCCTGTGCGTCCGCATTTGACTGATCTTGCCCGGGTATCGATTGTCCGTGGGCGAAAACCGCTAGAACGCAGATTATCAGCAGGGAAATCGAAAGCCTGATATGCATATAGACCTCGTTGTGGGATTAAATGCTGAAACCGATATCCCGGCAAGAAATGCAAGACCAAGCCGGAACCTGAAATCCTGACACCCGAACTCAACTGGACAAGTTTACTAACGCACCCTACCAGGAATTGGTTCCTGATTATTTCGAGTCCGCAGGTTTAGCGATCATGATGTGCGGCCCCAAACTAAGCAATAGTCTTATTGAGGTTCATGTAAATTTCTATGCCGTCAACCGGGCAGGATCGGTCTTTTAGAAAGTCGAGACCGTATGAAACTGGGTAATAAGAGCGTGAAGAATCAGATATGTAACAACCAGTGAACCGGCCAGCATTCCTAGCAGGCACAAAACGATAAAACCAACAAAAAGCCAGTCGCTGGTTCGCGCCTTCTTCGCATCAGGACCGAAAACAGTGGCTCGGCTTTCAAGCAGCGACAGATTGCGGCGATTTGGTTTCCACCAGGCGTCAAGTAGATCGCCAATAAACGGAAGTAGTCCAATAACGAAATAAATCGCAATATTCAGTCCCATTCGAAGCAGCGTCACTTTTGAGACTCTGTAGCGCACCGCGGCAACCAGGATAACCAGTGCAACTATCGAAGTGGCCCAATCACCGACCCCGGGAATTAAATCGATAATAAAGTTCAGACCGAAACGCCATCCGAGAACCGGAATACGGAAATACGTGTCCATTATCCGGCTTAATTGTTCCAGTTCGTGCTCGACCTTTGCATCTTTGGGACGAGAGACAGCTTTGCCAACCCGTTCGATCAGCTTTGCAGATTTCGACATAGGCTCGGAATCTTCCATCCATCGGTACATCGTATTCTGTTCGTTGACGACACTGCCGCGCTTTGCGCCCATTAGTTATCTCCGGCAAGCTCCTCAATTTATACGATTATTAGATGCTGTTTATCCCTTAAACGTCATCTTTCAACGCGAATATTTGAGACCGCAAAAAGAGCAAAGGACGCGGATGAAACGGATCAAGCGGATTTTCACGGATTCAGATCCGCCTTAATCCGCCGAATCCGCGTCATCCGTGGTCTATTTTTCTGAATGACCTGAACCGTTATTCGTACGCCAGCGCGACTACGGCATCCTGCCTTGCGGCTCGCATTGCGGGGTACAGCGATCCCAGCAAGCCTGCGAACAACGCAACGCCAAATGCGAACAACAGCCAATGTGTCTCGAATTCGATTCGCAGGATGCTGGATCGCATAATTCCAGCCCTTGCCACCAGTGAAATCAGGTAACCGACAACGATTCCCGCGACGCTTATGACCAGAGCTTCCTTCTCGATCAGGAAAACGATAAAAGAGTTCGAAGCTCCCAGTGCCTTTAGTATTCCAATCTCCCGAGTTCGCTCAGTTACCGCGGTGTACATCGCCAGAAGAATCGTCAGCGTACTAACGATCACAGCTACAACTACGATCACGTTCAGAAAAGTACTTGCAGCTGAAAAGTTGTCGTTATAGAGCTGCGGCAAATCACGGGTAAAGATTATCTGGTTATCGGGAAAGGCATCACTTATGCGACGCGCGACTGCTTCCTGATCCTCCGGATGTGCGCATTTGATATAAATAACAGAACAATGTTTCCCGGAACTGAGCAGAGATTGCAGCTTGCTAAGTCGAAGTTTGACTCGAAAACCGTTTTCCGGCGCATATATACCAGCCACGCGGAATTGCTGGTCCAGAATCTTTATCGTTCCGCCCGGACCGACTTTGTGACTTTGCGAATATTGCTGATCGATGATTACGTCGTTATCAGATTGAAACGGGGTTCCCGATATGATCTGCATTCCGCTGATCTGTGTGTAGGAATCGTAATCTATTCCGTCGGCCGTGAAAAATCCCAGTCCGCTGCTCGATGCCTGAATAAACTGTCCCACCGGACTTACGATCGCAACACCGTCGATCTTTCTTATCTGATCCACAACGGTCAACGGTATGGGCATCGCGTTATTAAAGGCAAAGGGGCTGGATCCGGATTGCCGGAAAATAATCTCTGCGCCGGATTTGGATTCTCGGCTTACGCGGTCATTAATCATTCCCCTGACCAGTCCCGTCATCATCAGGACCAGTATCACGCCGACGGAGACACCTAAAATACTGACCAGAGTTCGTACAGGTCGGTGGCTGACATTCGCAAATACAAGACTTTCCATATTAATTACGAAATCCCGATTAAAGCTCTTTCTTCGCCCCTAAAAAATTTCCAAAAATATTATCATAAAAATAGATCAAAACGGCGCTGGACGACGTAGTACAACGTTTGTTGACTACGGATTGCCCGATAGGAAAAGGCGGAATCATCGGTGTTTTGATGGAAAGATGTTGCAAACTGGCTCGAAACGCAACCCCAGGACTGGCTGGGGAATCAGAGTTACACAGAATTAGTGCCCGTTGTCGCGCATTCTCCAATCAACCCTGCGCACTGATTGACTGGATAAGTTTAGGTCGGTGAGGCAAATCAAAGTTTAAGTAAGGGATCGTAAATGGGAGAATTAAAGATCGTCCTTGTTGAGGACAACGAGGACACTCGCGTTTTGTTAACCTTAATGCTCGAATCTGAGGGTTACCAGGTAACTGGTTTAGAAGACGGAATAGACGCGTTAGACATCATCAAAGACAGCTGTCCGGATGCCATTATTACCGATCTAATGATGCCGGGAATCGATGGATTAACATTTATCCAAAAGGCGAAGGCGCTCCACCCGGCAGTTCCCATCGTGCTGCTGTCAGGTAATGGAGACATAATTAAGAATGATGCGCTCAATGCCGGTGCGTGCAAAATATTCGTGAAACCGTTCGACTCGGACGAATTGCTGAAAACGTTAAGGTCTTTGATGTTAAAGCATTTTGAGCGTGGCGCTGATTCCGGGCACTAATAACCAAGTTTAGGATTGCGCAGGCTTAAACGGTCCGACAGGAATTCCGTCCGGATCCAGAATAATCGCGATCTCCTCACCATCGGGAAGCATCTGCGGCGGCATTATGATATTTGCGCCTAATCCACGTGCCCGCTCGACAAAACTGCTGACGTTTTCCACCTCGACGTAAAGCGAAACCATCGAATGACCATCCGGTGGCGACGGCCAGATTCCGCCGTTTATGCCACGGACAGACTCTGTGTTGATAGTTCGATAGCCGAGCGAATTATTTACGTCGACTTTCCACGAAAATAGATTCGAGTAAAACTGCGCCAAACCGTCAGGATTTTTGGCAAGTATCTGCCACTGCATAACTGGTTGACCCATCTTGTTGCTCCTAAAGTTTATTTTCACGCCGTGATAAGTAGCAGCGTGACTCGGAAAGCGGCAATATACCATTAAACAGGGTCCGGCCTGGTCCATTCAAAGCGCCGCATCGAAAAAGGGTGTAGACATCCTACATAGCTCTGTGGTATAGAAGATGAAGAATGTCTACATCCTTAGCGAAAGAGACACGAGGTATGAAATTTCCATTCTGGCGACAGCGGCGAGAGAACGACCTGAGTGACGAGATCGACTCTCATCTGAAGATGCTGATCGAAGAACGAATCGCACGCGGCGAATCTGTCGAGGACGCAACGGCGTCGGCTCGCCGGGAGTTCGGCAACGTGAGCCTGGTCAAAGAAACCACACGCAGCATCTGGGGTCTCACGTCACTTGAGCGATTGGTGCAGGATGTTCGTTACGGGTTTCGTGTTTTAAGAAAGAGTCCCGTCTTTTCCATCGTCGCCATAGCCACGCTGGCCCTGGGCATTGGCGCAAACACCGCGATTTTTACCTTCGTAAATGCATTCGTTCTCCGACCGTTGGCGGTGGCCGATCCTGAGAGTCTTGTGTCGGTCGCTTCTGTCAGGCCGGAAGGACCTAGCCTCGGTACTTTTTCCTATCTTAATTACAAGGACATCAGAGACAGAAACGATGTGCTGCAGGGCCTGTCTGCGCGTAGTTTTGTTCCGATGACCGTCGCTTTCGGCGGCGAGACAGACCGAGTCATCGGCAACCTGGTGACCGCCAACTATTTCGATGTGCTCGGTGTTAAACCTCTCCTCGGGCGGGCGTTTTTACCTGAGGAAGATCGGGCTCCCGCGGCTGCACCCGTCGTTATAATCAGCTACGGTTGCTGGCAGAGACGTTACGGCGGAGATCGCGCAATCATTGGGCGAACAATTGTCATCGACAATCATGATTTCACAGTGGTCGGAGTCACACCTGAAGGTTTTACGGGCAGTGAAGTAGCATTTGCACCAGAATTCTGGTCTCCCAGTATGATGGAATCGTGGTTCACTCCTACAACGGGATCGCTCGATCGCCGGGACGATGCAAAATGGTTTTTGATCGGAAGATTAAAGCCCGGTCTAACGAAGACTGCTGCTCAAGCGTCCCTCAACGTTATTGCCGCTCAACTCGGCCGCGAGTATCCCGACATAAATGAAGGAGAGACAATCCAGCTTGTCGCACCCGGATTCCTAATTCCTGCTGCTCGGGGGCCTGTGATTGGTTTCGCTGGCCTGCTCACGTCGACGGTAGCCCTCGTCTTATTGATCTCCTGTGCCAATCTGGCCGGACTATTGCTCTCGCGGATGACAGAACGCAGACGCGAGATCGCTATTCGTCTCGCGCTCGGAGCGAGTCGTCGACGTCTGGTACGTCAACTGCTGACCGAAAGCATGATTCTTTCCGTGATGGGCGGCGGTCTGGGTTTGTTGATGGCTTTTTGGACGACGGGGTTTGTGACAACGCTATTACCGAAATTGCAGTTCTCGGTGATCATCGATTTGAAACCGGATTGGCGTGTACTGGCTTTCACAGCACTGGTGTCCGTCATCACCGGACTGATGTTCGGTTTAGTGCCGGCATTGCAAGCGACGAAAGCGGACCTTGTTCCCGCTTTAAAAGACGAAGTTTCCGTCGGCGGCTATTCGATTTCGCGGCTGCGTAGCGCGTTCGTCATAGCTCAAGTCGCCCTGTCATTTGTGTTGCTGATTACGGCTGGGGTGATAATTCGCAGTTTGCAGCGCCAGCAGGAGATCGGACCCGGCTTTAAAGTCGAACAGGCTGTTGTTTTATCCGTGGATCTGATCGGGCAGGGTTACAACGAATCAAAGGGTCGCGAATTCTACAAACAGGCAGTCAACCGCATCCAATCTCTGCCGGGCGTTACAGCAGTCGGACTCACCAGTTACCTTCCGCTCAGTCTCGATTATTATGGCAGCGGTGTGTTTGTTGAAGGCAAAGAGCCCCTGCGCGGATCGCAAATTCCAGAATCAATGAAATGCAGCATCTCGGTCAATTATTTTTCGACGATGGACATACCGATTGTGGCCGGTCGAGACTTCACTTCCGATGATAAGGAGGATTCCCTGCCGGTTGCGATTGTCAACGAGAGCTTTGCGCGGCGGTTCTGGCCCGGCCAAAATGCATTAGGCAAGCGATTTTCGAGCGGGCCCCAGAGCCCATTAATCACTATTGTCGGAATAGCCAAAGACAGCAAGTATTTCAACTTGAATGAAGACCCACGCTCGTTTTTCTATCGTCCGATTCAGCAGGCATATCACGGCGAGAGCACGTTAGTCGTCCGAACGGCTTCCGAGCCGGGCTTGATGTTGGCAACCATCAAGAATGAAGTGAGGAAACTGGATGCGACCGTTCCCGTTTATGATCTTAAAACTTTGAGCGAGCACATGCGCATCTCGATGTTGCCTTTGCGCGTCGGGGCTGAAGGCGTAGGAACATTTGGTTTGCTGGCATTGATTCTGGCAACGATCGGAATCTATGGCGGCGTTGCTTACTCGGTCAGCCAACGGACCAAGGAGATCGGCATCAGAATCGCGCTTGGCGCGGATCGAAGCGACATATTTAAACTGATTGTTCGGCAGGGAATGGAAATGGCTGGCATCGGATTGGTTGTCGGATTAGTTCTGGCATTGGGTGTAAGTCGACTGATTGCCAGCGCCCTCTATGGTGTAAACGCGACAGATCTCGTGGCTTTTATTTCAGTTTCCGCGCTGCTGGCTTTTGTGGTTCTGGTTGCCTGCTGTGTGCCCGCAAGGCGAGCTACAAAGGTGGATCCGATGATTGCTTTGAGATACGAGTGACGGAGAGCCATTGCTATGAGATTTCCATTCTGGCGACGGAAACGAGAACAGGAACTTGACGACGAAATTAATAGTCATCTGAAAATGGCGACTCAGGATCATCTGGATCGTGGAGAATCAGCAAGCGAAGCAGCGCAAATTGCTCGCCGGGAATTCGGTAACGCGGGACTGGTGAAAGAAGCTACGAAAGAAATCTGGGGCTGGGCCTCGCTCGAGCGTCTGGGAAAAGACGTGGCGTATGCGATCCGAATTCTAACCAAACGTCCGGGATTTACAGCGCTTGCGATTGCAACACTCGCTCTCGGCATCGGTACTAATGCAGCAATTTTCAGTGTAATAAACGCCGTGATTTTACAGCCGCTTCCATTCGCGAACCCTGAACAGATAGTCCAGGTGGGACAGTCAGTTACCGGAACCGCTACTTCCAATGTCGGTGCTGCCGCTTACGGCGACTTTGTCGACTGGAGGGAAAAGAATCACGTATTCAGCGGTCTTTCTGCATTTCAACAATTCAGCGCAACGATGACAGGCAGCGGCGAGCCAGAAGTCGTCAGCGGCGCACAAGTTGATTCAGAGTTCTTCCATCTGCTGATCATTAACTCGGAAGCAGGCCGGGTCTTTCAGCAGGAAGAAGACGTATCAGGCGCGGAGCGCGTTGCCGTTCTCAGTCACGAGTTGTGGGCCAGCCACTTCCGTACAGATAAGGCCGCAATTGGTA
>DASRDY010000251.1:0-15023 GCA_035652355.1 Blastocatellia bacterium | reverse complement strand
TGCAATATCCTGGGCATTACCTGATGCCTTGAAGGTTCCATTTGCGGTGCCGGTGATTGCCGGGGCTTTCGGACTGATCGAAGACGCCAGCACGGCCAGATCGACATTTTCCGCGCGACCCTCTACGGTAAAGTCCGACGTTTTGAACGTGTACGTTCCATCCGCGATCAATCTGCCTTGCGGCAGCTGTAGATTGATTGTCTCAAGGTGGGCAGTTTCGCCGTTAAAACTGATTCTCGCTTGAGCGGAATTAACAGTCTGTCCGGCCAGTGTCCCGCTGGTCAAATTCAGATTGACCGTCCCTTGTGGCGAGCTCGGCAGATTCGTCAAATGCGCATCACCATTCAAAACTCCTGTCGCAACCGTTTGGTCAGAAGACAAGCCCAATGAAGTCATCAGTGCGCTCAAATCCAACTGCTGAAACACTGCGTCCAGTTTGCCCGTTGTCGACGTTCCTTCGAGAGGCGTATCCAGGCTGAACGTCACTTTCCCGCCGGTGCTTTGGGTCAGCAATCCGTTATCAACTTTAATTCCAGCAGGCGAGTAGAGCAGATGCAGTGAAAGACTTCCCAGCATCGCGTCGCTGAGCCCCACGCTCGCCGCGTTCACATCAGTAGCGATTGTCGGGTTGGTCAATTGACCCGTAATCGTTCCTGACGCCGTAAAGTTTCCAGCAAGCGATGGCCTCCAATCGGAAACGGCGGACGGCATGACATTTAACGAGTCTGCAATCGTCGACAATTCTTCAGCCTGCGTAGATGTGACTGAAAACGTCAGATTCGAATTTCCCCCAGGCGAAAGCGATCCGCTAGCCGTTACGTGAGAGACATTGGTATTCAAGTTCAGCTGGCTGATATCGTATGCGCCGTTTGCGGCCTTTAACGCGAGAGTTCCATTCACTGGAATCGCATTTCCGGTCTGGGTTGTTTGCGCAGTCAATTGCGCGTTTAATGAACCCGTCGGCAGCTTCGGATTACTACTGGGAAATGAAAGGTCTGCATTGCCACTGACAGTTCCCGTAACCGGAGCATCGCCCGATGCGACCACTTTATAAATATCGTGAGTCGCGAGTTTGTCGAAATTAACCGCGACATGAATCGCTCCGCCCCGTGATAATTGCGCAGTCAGGTTGCCGCTGGCGGTCCCGCCCATCAATCCGGCGCTGAAATTGTTTAGCGCAACCTGTTTGTTGTCGGCATCGAGCTTGCCTTTAATCTGCGCAACATCAACGCCCTGAAAAGCAGCGCTCTTTACAGCCAGATCCCCGGTGACCTTATAGCGACCGTCACTTGTCTCAACTTTTGCGGCACGAAGTGCGACTTCATTCGCCCGGCCTTCCGTTGTCTCCACGCGACCAATTGCTGCCTGCGGTGTTGAGACCGTTATTCGGCCGTTATCGTAGTCACCCCGTGGGGCATTGATGACGACGTTCGCGAGTCGGTTCTTGTCAATCGCAGCCGATTCGGCGCGTACTTCCTTGGCAGAGAAAGCAACTTTATTGTTTTCGGGTTTTACGAGGATGTCCTCGACTCGAAGACCGTGAACGCGCCCTTCAGGTGCTGACAGATCGTTGCTCGTCAGTTTTCCCGCAAGCTGATATTGGGTGGTCTTACCGGTGACCTGTCCATCAAATGTCGCATCGCCTTTTAATTCTTCATCTGGCAGAAGCAGTTTTGTTAGTTCTGCCAGCGAGCTCTGCGCATGCACGTTCAAATTGTAACTGGGACTGTGCCAATCGGTGACGGTACCGCCTATAGTCAGAATTGCTGGCGTCGATTTGAATGCAAAGTTAGTTACATCCGCGCCGTTGTCGCCGATTTTCGTGGTTACGTCGAGGCTGTCAAAGTTTGTATTGCGACCCTGATAGGTAAGCGTCCCGCCATTGGCGTTGAACGTAACGTTCAGCGACTGATGATCGGGCGCGGGCGCGACACCGGCATGCAGGTTCTGAAGAACTGCCTGTATATCAACCTGTTTGTCATCCAAATGAACAGTGCCGTTCGAAATCTCGCCGATCATTTGGGAATAGTCGAAAGTGATCCGATCCGGAGCCGATGGCGGCGGTGTGTGCAATCCTTCAAAGATGGAATGACCTTTTGGATCGTTCGTATAGTACAGATCTACGCCATCCAGGTTGAGCTGTTTAAATATGATTTCTCGGCGAAAACTCAGTGCGAACGGGTGTTCGACGTGGGCCGTCAATATTGCGCTGTTTACCGAAACAACTAACTGATTCGTTTTGGCATTGTAGATTTTAACATCATGAACTTTGGCGGTTTCAGCTCGCCAGCCGATTTCCAGTCCGCCGATCTCGGCCCGCAGGCCGTATTCCTGAAGCGCCTCCTGTATGGAGCTAATGACGTATTGATTGAATCGCCCGGAACGGACGTAATAAACCAGGGCCACGCCAGCCAGAATTATCAAAGCCAGCAAACCAATCCCCACATAAAAAAAGGTCCTGCGACGAGGAAGTATCGGCGGCGCTGGCGGCGGTGTTTGTGGCGCCTGAGATTCAGGGGCAGTGCTCATAATCTCCTGTCTTTATGCGTCAATTACAAACCAATTCAGCGATGGAAATCAAAGTGACAGGCGGAATTACAATTTCATGTCTTTTTTTATGAAACGCTCCCGCAAGAACTGTCTTGAACCAATTCACAATACAAGAACACCTATGGTTCGATTAAGCCTTAGCAAAGCTATTGCCAAAGCAGCAAAGATGTCGCCAATGAATTCTCCTGTTATTGCCGAACATCGCCCCCCTAACCTCGGCCGGCCTATTATATAGGCACGTTCAGCCGACATCAATTTACCAAAAGGGCACAAGTAATACATTTCAGGTTAAGGAAAATTGAAGACACCGGGTAATTCATATCGAATGCCACGCGGCATGCATGTACCCTGATGGGCAACTTACGGTCGTTGACAACCATCTACGCCGTAGTACCATTGGGGCGGTCCCAGAACACGCCTCTTCCCTGAGAAACAATTCAAGGTTTTTGCAACGGAGACAGGTTGTGCGGGCAAGAAGTAGAACTCAAACGCAAAATCCCGATGCGGATTTATCCACCCTCGATTTCCTCTCCTGGGCCAGATACGAGCTTTCACGCGAAGCGACTCTAAAAATACGAATTACCGGTCACAGCATGAATCCCACACTCGTGGATACTGAAACGGTAATTATTGAGCAGATCACAGCTAATGAAATAAACGCTGGTGATATTGTACTTTACGCCAGTCTCAACGAAACAGCCGTCATTCAGCGAGTTCTTCGAATCGAAGAGGATTCTTACGGTCCGGTAATGATAACTCGCGGTGATGCCTGCGAATTTGACAACGTTCCAGTGCCAAGCATTCGGGTTCTCGGGCGTGTAACCGGCGTCGAGCGGGATGGAGTAGTTGTTCCTCTGAACCAGCCACGGTTGAATTGGTGGCAAAGATTGTTGATCTGGCTTGGATTGAAAGATCAACCTTAAAGGTACTTTCGGATCATCCTTCGCCAGTGCGGCCAGTCGTGACCGGTGCCATCGGTCCAGTAATCGAAATTGACGGGCACGCCTTTATTCTGGAGCCTTCCGACCAGTTCTTTCGTGCTTTCCTGGCAGATGCCTACGTCCCAATCGCTGGTTACGATGTTCCATTCAATTTGCCGGTGTCTATCCAGGTACCAGGGATCACTCAGGTCTTTTAAATATTCAACAGGAGTGTTGAAATAAACATCCTCATCCACGTAACCATCAGTAATATTGTTCAAAGTGTACGATCCGCTCAACGCGACAACTTTGTTCACGTGATCAGGATGCTTCAACGCATAGTTAACCGCCAGGTATGCGCCAAAGCTTGTTCCCGTTACGATTGTGAAATTGTTAGGATTACGATGACGAATGAAAGGCAGCAGCTCGTTTCCGATATAATGCTCCCAGGCGTTATGACGCTGCGCTCGATGGTTCGGATGAATGCCTTTATTATACCAGCTGTATCGGCCTTCACTGTCGGGACAATAAACCTGGATAAATCCCTGATCAATTTTGTCTGCCAGCGAGTCGATCATCTGAAAGTCTTTCCATTCTGTAAAGGTGGCGAACGATGTCGGAAAGACGATCACGGGCGCGCCCCCGTGACCAAAGCTCAATAACTCCATATCGTGCCCGACAGAAGGGCTATACCAGCGGTGATATTCTTCGTGCACCCGATGCCTCCAGCAGGTTATTTTTTTTAAGTTTTGCAGATTAGCTTAACAGATTACCGATTATTGAGAAAAGTATTTGCGTATTGGCCACACGGAGTGACAAATCAGACGAATCTTCACATTCTTTCGCGGAAAAACCGTCACTGTTTCAGGGATACTGTTTTTGCTTGAATAACAACGAAAAACAATATATAACACTTAGCCATAGAGAGCGTGATGTTTTTCTTACAGAGACCTGTCGCTTGGCCCGGACATTCAGGTTCTCTTGGTAAGCGTTTCTTTGAAGCGCACATTCAGCCATCAAACAGAGGGATTTGTTGACTTAACTGCCAGACCGCACCGACGGCGGTGCTTCAGGTGGGGGCGTCTCCTTGGGGAGAGGACGCCTCTGAGCGGGCGGGGTAAGGAGCCAAACGGTGGTAACCCTCACAATCGCCGTTCTTGCCCCATCCGCGTTTTCTCCTGGATTTAACTTCGGCAGGATTTGTCAAAGCGTTAGGTCAGCGCCCCTTACTTCCGGCAGTTTGCGTCAATTCCGATTCTTCAATCGTTTTCGTTCTTACAATCAAGACAGGACATGGCGAAAGATGTAGTAATGGTCTGACCACCATTGAATCTTCCAGCGGCACCCGCGCGTGCCATGCCGTAACGATCAAATCGACTTTGTGGTCACTTGCAAAATTAACAATCTCCTCAGACGGAAGACCGGAAGCCAGGTGAAGTCGCAAGCGAAGTTTGCTGACCAATTCCGACTGCGTGATTATGAATCGCTCTAAAAACTCTCGCGCCCATAGTGGCCATTCGTGCTGCGGCTGGTCCATATACCTGCCAACCATATATGTTCCTGGTTCCTTTGGCGGTCGCACGCCGGAAGTAGCGATATGCAGTATCAGCAATTCTGCGTCACGTCGCAGTGCGATTTCAGCCGCCGGCTTTACAGCATTTGCGGCTGTGGGTGTTCCGTCTAGCGGTACCAGAATACGTCTGACGCGCTTCAGGTGCTCCTCTTCAGTTTTGATGCTGTCCGGGCGAACGGATAGGACAGGGCAGTCAGCTTCTTGAACTACACGTTCGACCACAGAGCTTATTTCCGAGCTGGATAGGTCGTGACCAGGATGCATAGTCATAACTATCAATTCCGCGGAAATGTCTCCGGCTGTCTTCAATATTTCCGTCGCCGGGTCGCCGGTCGATGAGTGAAAGACCACGCCTACCATCTCTTCAGGCTTGAGTCCCAGTTTCGCCACCATCTGCTCTACCGTCATTTCCTGCGGCGCCACGTGAACGATGTGCAGAACGGCCGACATGGTTTTCGCCGCCGCTTTTGCCGGTAACAGCGCAGCGTTCGCCTCTTTCGTCCCATCAAGCGGTAACAACACGGTCGGAGCCTTTTGTTGACCCTCCATAACCTCTCCTTGTTTGAGATGAAAGCAGAGCGTTAAGCCACGGTTCCCTCAAGTGTCACTCTTTGCGTTCATCGAATATCAGCCATTGCTTACGAAATCCTGTTGTCGGTAATTCGGGGTATCAGTCAACGAATTTCCATTGACCGCCGTCGAACAAGCCGTTGTAAATGCGACCACGCTCTAACTGGTTCCAATTTCCACTGCCTAGCCTTAGCGGCAGCGAGCCCGGCCCTTCGACGGTCAGCTGAATCGTCAACGGATTTGACTGCAGCTTTACCTGAACAACTCGACCGTGCCACGTTACTGAGAAAGTCACCGATTTCCATTTTTCCGGCAGCCACGGATCGAAACTAAGCCCTTCCCGCGTCACCCACATTCCGGCAAATCCGAAGACAATCGCCTGCCACAATCCTCCGCACGCCGCTGCGTGAACGCCTCCTGCCGCGTTGCCCATGTTGTTTTGCAGATCGATTTCGGAAGCCATCTTGAAGTAACGCTCGGCTTCGCGGGTTTCGCGCAATCGTGCGGAGATAACACAGTGGATGCTCGGACTGAGACTGCTGCCGTGACCGGTCCTCGGCTCGTAATATTTGTAATTAGCTTGTTTAACTTCGAATGGATAATCGTCCGGCAAAAGATGAAACAACAGGATGACGTCAGCTTGTTTTACAACCTGTGAGCCCTGGGTTTTCTCTCGCCCAAGCAGCAGATCCATTGGCGCAGTGCGGGGCTCGTATTCCCGAAGGTCGATATACTTCAGGTTATAAAAGCCTTCGAACTCTTCGATCAGACGAGTCTTTTCGTCATAACTAATCAGCAGTCCGTCCGCAACCTCAGACCATTTCTGGAGCTCGTCTTCGTCTATCGACAGCTTGTCGATTAAAGAAGCATGTTGATCGGGATCTTTATCGCGCAGCCATTTGTATATCTGTAATCCATAGCGAAGCGTCCACCTGGCCATCGTGTTGTTGTAAACGCTGTCGTCTATCGACTCGTGGTATTCATCCGGACCCATTATCTTTTGAATGTGATAGCGCCCATCCTGCTCAAGCACGGCACGGCTCGCCCAGAAACGCGATGTGTCCAGAATTATCTCTGCCGCGCCATCCAGCAGCAGCGATTCGTCTCCTGTCGCCTCGACGTATTGCCATATTGCGTATGGAACGTCGGCGCTGATGTGGTGTTGTTCGATTCCGCTCAGAACAGGAACAACAAGACCTTCGGGATTGATCACAAACGGCGGCGTGGTCTCATCGCCGGATTCCGCGGATTCCCAGGCGTACAATGCCCCTTTGTATCCGGCCTTTGCGGCTTTCCTGCGCGCTCCATCGATCGTATGAGATCGGTAGCGCAACAACGCCCGAGCCGTCTCCGGATGCGTGTAGGTAAAGAACGGCAGCATGAACGTCTCAGTGTCCCAGAATACGTGTCCTTTATAAGATTCGCCGGACAATGTTCGAGCGCCAATCGATACTTTCTCGTCTTTGGGATTCGCCGCGATCAACATGTGGTAGAGAGAAAATCGTATTGCACGATTCGCTTTTTCATCGCCTTCGATCTCGACATCCGCGATCCGCCACCTTTGTTCCAGCGCGCCTGAATGCTTGCGAAACAACTCATTAAAACCGGTTTCACGGGCGCGTTTGACGTGCTCCACTGCGTTCTCAACCGGATCTGCTGAATCGCGCGATGTGTAGACGGAAACGTGCTTAGTCAGGGTGTATTCGTGACCGATAACCGCGTCGATATCCCAACATTCGCCAACCTGATGTGGCTCAGTCAGGAACGCGCAATCCTGTTCAAATGATCTTCCCAGCAAATCGCAACATAGATCGGCCATTTGTGCCATAGCCACGGTTATTCCGGACTTAACAGTGCATGCTGCATACACGACGCCGTGTGGGCTGATTCCTCGCGACTGAACCGGGGTAAGATGTGCGGCGCCGCCAGCATTTGTTACTCGTCCGTCAATTGCCGCTTCAAGACGAATTCGGCCACTGTAGTTTTCCGGCGTTATCCTCAGTTGAAGCGCAAGCGCATGCTGATCTGCAAAAGAAGCAAACCGATCGGCGATAATCCGTGTGATTCGGCCTGAACGATCATGCTGTCGCCATTCGCGGTGCAGAACGCCATTGCGCATATCCAGGGTGCGAACGTGTTCCAAGAGCTGACCATTACCGATCTCCAGCGATTCGCCTTCAACATAAATACGCACGCTTAACCAGTCGGGTGCGACAACCAGATCGGGTATTCCGTCGCTTGCCGAAGGAGGATCGAACACGCCTGCTATAAAGGTGGCAGGGCGCGAATATGCATTGATTTCGACTACAGAACCCCGAGTTCCCAAATACCCGTTACCAACTGTAAACAAGGATTCGATATCGTGCTCGCGAGCCGGATCGAATCCCTCTTCCCGTATTAGCCAGGCCGGGTCCTGGATGATAATCTCACCGATGGAGCGACTTACCATCGTGCTCATTTTTCCCTCGCCTCCTGTAGAACCTCTCGCATGAGCTTTATTTGTGTTTCCAGTAAGTGGATGAAACGCGCCGGTCCGCCGGCCAGGTGAATAACGTTTTCTGGTACGCCGTTGGGTTCAGGTCCGACCGAGACATAGACCGCGTTGCGGGCTTCAGGAGTCACCATTTTGAAATCGCTCCCTTCGAAACCGGCAATTGGACCGAATTCGTCTCCCGCAAACAGAACGTCGTTTGATGGAACATTCTTCTTTCTGGCTAGTTCATTCATCACCCAGGACACCGAGTCGCTTTTATCAGTAAGCCCGACTTCGATGTGTTTTACGTCGGTCGTTATTCGCGCATCCCGAAGACCCTCTTCCGATGAAATCTGTTTGGTTAAATCGATAGCTTCGCGAATCCCACCGTTCCAGCCGTGGCTCTTCAGCCGATTTTCCGTAGCGACAAGCAGGTCACCAATCTGCGACTTTGGCGGATCAACCCATTCCGGCTCCGGAATCAAATCGATCTTTCGGCGATTTACTCGATCGTAAACGATCTCTATCTTCACGCCGCTACGGCGCTGGATTTCGTCGCGAACTCTTTCCGCAATCCTCGTCAGTTGATTGTTTTCTTCTGTCGATGCTGCGCGGATATGAAGAGGGATCTGGTTCGAATCCTGATCGAATCCGAATACTTCCGAGCCCCGGTTTGTGCAGATAAAGAGATTCTGTTTATGCGGCCCCTTTATTGTCGAAGAGAACTGGCGGTCCACGTTCTTGAAGTTTGTTCCGGTTATTACAACGATCTGAACACCTTGTTGCATCAGGTATTCCAATCGCATCGTCACCATCGTGGCGTCGGCCGCTCGATTCTCGACGGCTGTGCCATCCCAATCGAATGCGATTATTTTAAAAGGATGATTCAGACGCTTCATTCCGTCTTCTGTCATCGATGATTCGACTTGAAAGTCTGTGCTGATAAGGGTGCTGCTCAACGTTCCTCCTCCTGATTATTCAAGACAAATCCTTTTACTTTGTTCGTAGTTCCGCCTTCAGGCGGTTTCTTTTTCTGAAGAACCGCCTGAAGGCGGAACTACGAACTCTTTTATTAAGGCGCAGCGATCGGATTGATCGTAGGCCCGCCTGCGTAGAGTTGAGGCGCATGATCGAATTTCTGTTTGCAGCCAGCGGAGCAAAAATAATAAGTAGTCCCGTTATATTCCGATGTTTCTGTCGACACCTGCGTGTCGACCTCAGTGCCGCAGACAATGTCGGTCACAGTCGACGGTTTGTTCATTTCGCTCTCCGGACCCGTTGCAAAGCATCTGAAAAAACAAGTTATTCGTTAAAGAAGCTCGTCAGCGGCGAGCAACCGGATATGAGTAGCAAGACATATTCCGCAGGCGAAATTGCGTGTGGTGAGCTGTTTAGGAGTGAAATCCGACATTCGATCAGTTAGGATTGTATTATTAACGAGCATACTTCCTTCGGAAAAAATCCAGTTTCAATCTTGTCTTTACACACAGCTAGGTTTCAAGCAAAGTAGCATTCAGGGTAACAGCGATATCGCACTTGAGTCGTGAGAGATTATGCAACAGTCGCCGCAGATGGCCGACATCGTAACCGGGATCATGGTTTTGCTGCTGATAGCCGTCGTGGTACTGGCCATCAGCAGAAAGCTTAAACTGCCATTTACCGTAGTTCTGGTTGTCGCAGGCATTGGTTTGTCGATATTGTCAAATGCGCATCCGGGTGTTTTACCTGCGCTTCACAACCTGGAGATTTCCTCATCCCTGATTCTCTATGTGTTTCTGCCGACATTGATCTTTGAAGCAGCATTCAATCTTGACGTTCGGGAATTGCAGGACAATATCGGATCGGTTTTGGCTCTGGCTGTTCCTGGTCTTTTGCTGTCGACGGGAATCATCGGTCTGATCGTTCATTTTACGACTTCAATTCCGATGCCCGCTGCGCTTTTGCTGGGCGCGATTTTAAGCGCCACCGATCCGGTCGCGGTGATTGCGGCATTCAGGCGACTGGGAGCACCGCTGAGGCTGACGGTCCTTGTTGAAGGCGAAAGCCTGTTCAACGATGCAACATCTGTTGTCCTGTCGCGAATTATCCTGGCTGTGGTTCTCGGCGGAGTAGTATCGGGACGGGTGGTCGCAAAGGGTGCTCTGGATTTCGTTTTAGTCTTCGTTGGCGGACTGTTTGTCGGCTGGGTTCTGGGCTTCATTGCCGGTTATACGATCAGCAAGATCGAGAATCATTTTATAGAGATCACTCTCACGACAATCCTTGCCTACGTTTCTTATTTGTTCGCCGAGCAAACTCTGCACGTCAGTGGAATAATGGCGACCATTGCAGCCGGCTTAACGATGGGCGGTTGGGGACGCACGAAAATCTCGACGCCGGTACGCGATTACCTGGAGCATTTCTGGGAATATATTGCTTTTCTGGCGAACGCGCTGATTTTTTTGATGGTCGGACTCGGCATTAACCTGACAGCGTTGAAAGGAGCGCTGGGACCGCTGATCTGGGTTGTTGTCGCTTTGCTGTTGTCGCGTGCTGCTGTCATTTACGGATTGATGCCGTTCGTAAAGCGGTTGCCAAAGGCCGAACATCTCAGCCGAGCATATCAGGCAGTCATCTTCTGGGGCGGTCTGCGTGGAGCGATAGCCCTTGCGATCGTGTTAAGCCTGCCTGCGTTCCAATACAGGGAAACATTCGTGGCGCTGGTTACCGGTGCGGTCCTGTTCACTTTAATTGTGCAGGGCTTGACCATCGAACCATTAGTTCGAGTGCTGGGTTTGGACCGACTGCCGCTCGCGGACAAGCTGGTGCGGCTGGAAGAAGATTTTGCGGCAAAACAACACGCATTAAATCGGCTTCCCGACGTACTGGGCAACGCAAAGTTCTCCTCGACCGTTGCGGCGCGATTGCAAACGGAGTACGAAACGACCCTGGCTCGCATAAAAGCGGAGATAGAGGATTTGCACAAACAGGAACTCGGCGATGATAATCAAAAACGATCACTGCTTTTCCTGCGCGGACTTTCAGAAGAGAAGACGTTGTATATAAACCTTTTTAACAAAGGATTGCTGACAGAGCGTGCATTCACTCAGCTTCTGTTATCGCTGGAAAGGTTGGCCGAATGTGCCAGCAACAATGAAGAATTCGAAGACTTCAAACAGTATCATTCGTTTTCATTAAAGCTGGAACGATGGATGGAGGGTTTTTCATTTATACCATCAAAAGGAAAACAGTTCAGGCTGAATCGTATCGCCATCGAATATGAAGTCGCGAGAGCTGTGCTTCAAAGCAGCAAACGGGTGCTGGACACTTTGGATTCCCTGGCGCGTATCGAATCGACTCCGCCGGCCATTGTTTACCAGGTTCGCTGCAGCTTCGAGAAAAAGTATGAAACTGCAAAACAGACTGCGACCGATCTTGCCTCAAAATACCCGGAGATCGTAAATCAGATCCAGGAAAAACTCGCCCGCCAGCTTTTGAGGATCGCGGAAACCGAAACCAATGGAATTCAGCCATAGTTTCCAGATATTTATGAACTGCCTTGCAATAGCTGTGACGTGGCACAGCGCTGAAGTTTGGACGTTTGATTTGCCCGAAGGGCAAGAAGTTAATAGCCGTGGGCAAAGCGAAGCGACGCCCACGGAAAGGATAGATAAGATTTTCCGACCCTGAAAAGGTCGGACTGGACTATCGCCACAGATACTTTTGTCGTAACTGATCTCGTATTTCTTAAAAAACTGAATAAATTCTTCTTGAAACGTTGTCTTTCGGTGATGCTGTTTTTGCTTAGCTAAATAGGATTTCACTTGTGTAATTTGTGAACCACCGATTGAAAACGGGCCAGAGCCATCCTGCCATGGAATTTTGAAAACTAATAGCCTACTCCGACCCCTTCAGGGTCGATCAGAGTTTTGTATCATTCCGTGGGCGCCGCTTCGCTTTGCCCACGGCTACTAACTGGCAGCCCTTCGGGCAATGGTCCGCGGTAAATCAGACTCGCCTACGGTAGGACATCAGACCAAAGATGTCCGAACTTCAGAGCTGTGACCCGTCCCAGCGTAACATTCGAGGCGGGCGATTTATATTCGATCACCGTTTTATCTTTCTCTCTGAACTTGCCAGGGAACGTTTTGCCGGAATCAAACCTCACGCCACGATTTATGACGAAAATCAGATCAAAAATCAGGGTTTGGCCAACTGCTGTCACACATGTCACACTTCAATAAGTGCTTTCCCGTCTATCGATACCGCTGTGACAGCAGATGTGACACCCAGGTCAAAGGGCCTGAATTTGGCCGACGGATGTCACACGGCCCGACCCGGCAAATTCGTAATTCCGACATTCAGGCGAAATTCGAACATTTGCTAATAGCGAAAAATCGCTAAGTGCCAGATATTACCATAGCTTATAGGCGGATTTGCTTTTGCGTTATGGCACTTTCCTGCGTACAATATACGGTTATTTTAGAAGGCACTGGTAACCCCACAAAATGCAATTGTTGGTTCATCATAAAGAAAGGCTGGTTTATGAGTAAAGAATTGGTCACTGAGGCGCAGTCCGAAGCCGCGCTGATGCCTCTGCAGGGTCTGGACCGCGACAAGCTATACAACATGCTCTATCAGATGATTCTGATCCGGCGATTTGAAGAAAAAGCGGCAGAACTGTATTTAAACGAACGCAAAATCGGCGGATTCTGCCACTTGTATATAGGTCAGGAAGCGGTCGCCGTCGGGGCAATGGCATCGCTTCGAAAGGATGATTATGTTTTTTCATCCTATCGTGATCACGGTCACGCATTGGTAAAAGGAATGTCCGGCGGCGAAGTGATGGCGGAGCTTTTCGGGCGCATCGGCGGCTGTGCAAAAGGAAAAGGCGGGTCGATGCATATGTTTTCGAGGGAAGTTAACTTCCTTGGCGGGCATGGAATCGTCGGAGGTCATATTCCGCTGGCGACGGGTTCGGCTTTCGCCTCGAAATATCGTGGCGACGATCGAGTCACAGTATGTTTCTTTGGCGAAGCTGCCGTGAACATCGGAGCATTTCACGAATCTCTAAACATGGCTTCGTTATGGAAACTGCCGGTTGTCTATATTTGCGAAAACAACCGATACGGAATGGGTACTGCGCTCGAGCGTGCCGCGTCACTATATGACCTGTCAGAGAAAGCGCGCGCATACAATATGGCTCACGCACACGTCGACGGACAGGATCTGCTGGCGATGTACGATGTAACCAATCAGGCAATAGAGCGTGCTCGTCACGAATCCCTGCCGACTTTTATCGAAGCCAGAACGTATCGATTCGTAGGGCATTCGATTTCCGACCCGGCTCACGGTCATTACCGGACTAAAGAAGAAGTCGAGGAATACAAACAGCGCGATCCGATCAAGACCTTCACCGCAATGCTGATCGAGCACGAAATGATCAACGAAAATGATGTGAAGGACATTGAATCGAGAGTGAGGTCAGAAGTTGACGAAGCGGTTCGATTCGCGGATGAAAGTCCGATTCCGCCGGCCGAAGAGCTTTACACCGACGTATACATTCAGCCTCTATAGGGCGCTGGATTCAGGAGATATTGAAAATGGCATTAATGCAATTTCGTGAAGCGCTCAACCAGGCAATGAGTGAAGAGATGGAGCGCGACCCCAATGTCTTTTTAATGGGGGAAGAGGTCGGAGTTTATAACGGAGCATACAAAGTCAGTAAAGGAATGCTGGATCGGTTTGGTCCTCGACGAGTTTGGGACACGCCGATTACCGAATTGGGATTTTGTGGCCTAGGCGTGGGAGCGGCGATGGTTGGTCTGCGACCGATTATCGAGATGATGACGTTCAACTTTTCGGTACTTGCGCTGGATGAAGTCCTGAACAGCGCGGCAAAGATGCTCTACATGTCCGGCGGACAATACAACATCCCAATGGTAATTCGCGGACCCGGTGGGGCAGCACACATGTTGTCGGCGCAGCATTCGCAGGCGCTGGAAAGCTGGTACGCGCACATCCCCGGTCTCAAGGTTGTTCAGCCGTCGAATCCCTACGACGCAAAAGGTCTGTTGAAAACCGCTATTCGGGACAACGATCCGGTGATCTTCTTTGAAAGCGAAGTGATGTATGCCAATAAAGGGGAAGTCCCGGAAGAAGAGTACCTGATCCCAATCGGCGTCGGTGACATAAAGAAAGAAGGCAAGGACATCACGCTGGTTGCACGCGGTCGCATTGTGAACGTGACTCTTGAAGCGGCAGAAGCGCTGTCCAAGGACGGCATCGACGCGGAAGTGATAGATCTCAGAACCGTAAGGCCGCTTGACGAAGAGATAATCATCAACTCTGTAATGAAGACAAATCACGCCGTTGTCGTTGAAGAGAACTGGCAATACGCGAGCATGGGATCATACATCGTGGACATCATTCAGAAGCGAGCGTTCGATTATCTGGATGCTCCGATCGGTCGCGTTCACACAGAAGATGTGCCGATGCCGTACGCCCATAATTTAGAAAAGCTGGCGCTGCCTTCAGTCGACAAAATCGTGAAAGCAGTTCAGGAGACTTTGGCGTAGTGTTGGAACAAATTCACCACAGAGACACAGAGACACAGAGATTTTCTTTGACAGAGAGAATCATTGGTGGGGCCATTGAGGTGCACCGTGCTCTGGGTCCTGGGCTTCTGGAATCCGCCTATGAAGAATGCCTGAGTTTCGAGCTACAAGAACAGGGACTGAAAATAAGGCGCCAGGTGCCTCTTCCTGTAATCTACAAAGGTATCAAGCTGGATTGCGGATACCGACTTGATATTGTTGTTGAGGAAACCGTCGTACTTGAATTGAAAACAGTTGAAAAACTCCTGCCGATTCACGATGCTCAATTATTAACATATTTGAAAATTAGCGGGTACAAAATCGGTCTGCTCATTAACTTTAACAATTCCGTGTTGAAGAAC
>DASRDY010000250.1:0-3548 GCA_035652355.1 Blastocatellia bacterium | reverse complement strand
AGGGGTTAGAATGGCGCTGGGAGCTCAATTCTCCGACGTAATCAAACTTATTCTTGGCAGCGCCGCAAAGATGACGGCCATAGGGCTGTTGATAGGTATTCCGCTGGCGATAGGTCTGTCGTATGTGATGTCTCATCTTTTGGTCGGGATAGTCAGACCAGATGTCGGAACTTTCGTGGAGCTAACGATCACGCTAGCGGTAATTGCGCTGGTTGCCAGTTATATTCCGGCTCGAAAGGCATCATCAGTCGATCCGCTGGTTTCGCTGAGAGCAGATTAAGAGTCGGTCGTCAGTGATCGTGTGGTCAAAAATCGGTTAAGGGACCCTGGACGATACTGCTGACCACCGACTACCGACCACTGGTTCACAATTTTTCCTGACCGTCGAACTCAGGCATTCCGCCGTTCCTGACGGTGTTCTCCCAGTTATTGATTAAGTCGCGGCCATCTTCCCAAAAGGCGCTGCACTGGCTGAAATACTCTATCACCGACCTTCGCTCGCCTGCGTGTAATAGGGCGTCGGCCAGCGCCATGCTCGGACCAGGCGAGGTCGGGCTCATCGACTTTATTGCTTTACCAGAAGCAGCCAGATACTGTTTAGCAGTGTCAAAATCATCAGACCGCAATGCAACCAAGCCCATAACGGTATTCGCCCTGTTTATTACGTCCTCGCGGTCAAATGCTTCCCTGTCGGCTGTTGCCTGTTCAAGGGCTTCCGCTGCGTACGTCGTGGCCCTTTCGTTATAGCCGCTAAGATATGAGATTTCCGCCAAATCAAGGACCATCGAAGCCCGATCGCGCATAGTCTTTGTTATGCTGTCGGACGGCATTCTTAAACACTTCTCGTACTGATCGATCGCTTTGTCGCCCAGACGCCTTTGGTCTTCAGGGGATTCCTCTTCCAAACGGAAGAGATGACCGTAAATGCGCCCGATCTCTGATGGGACCTCATAAGTCTTTGGCGCCAGCGATGCGGCAGAATCCAGTAAAGTTTCGGCCGTTGAAGAATCCCACATATAGAGAAAGTTTGCGGCGTTATAGAGAATTACCGGATTTGATTTTTTTGTGTCCGCCTGTGTAATCCAAAGATTCTTTGCCTCTTCGTAGCCTTCGGGATCCGCGTCTTTGCTGATGCTACCTAGATTTGACGTCCAAATTTCGGAATCCGGGTTGTGTTCAATCAACCATAATATGTGCGCGCGTCGAATATCTTTTGGCGTCGTTTCGATATGCTTGAAATAATATCCGATGAGTTTGATTCGAGCGGCCGTATCTTCTGGACTCGACCTTAATTTTGCTTCGGCAATATCGGCTTCCGCCGGTTTCATTTTGTAGCCTTTGTCCAAAAGCATGAATGGATCTGTGCTTTCCCGCGAGGATTTAAAAAAACCGTCTTTTGAGCAACCGCTAAAGATGGCGAAGACGAGAATGAACACTAAGAAGAGGATTAGATTTTTTCTCTTTTCGAACACGCAGACCCCGGGTCCCCTTAAGATCAGAGCACGATTGTTCAACTAGAGGAATACTTCAATTTCACAATCGGCTGCTAAGCTTATCGGTCAAATGGACACGGGTCTTTTTTCAATTCTTTCGTAAATATAGGGATATCTAACTTATGACTCGATCTTCCAACCAGTCATAGGCCGATGCGGTTGCAACTCCATAAACCAGGTGTGTAGCTATCGGCGCAATAATTTGCGCAGGTCGCTGTTTCCACACCGGAGGCATTAAGCCAAGAACCGGCAGCCACCCAAGATAACTAGTTGCCCAGGCAACCAGACCCAGGACGAGTCCATCGAGCAGAACGCGTGTATCCTTTGGTCTGAATGCAACATAAAGCGCCCCAAAGGTCAGTCCATATCCGAGCGCTAATGACTTTGCGGCGATGGATTCGACAACGTCCGGTACCTTTTCGCGAGCCTGTAGCGGCATCAGGCTCTCGGCTTTGTTGACCATGAACTCTCCCGGATCCTGTCGGACCGGCGGAATAGAGGTTGGAGCTATCTTTTGATTAGCCTTCAATAAAGCCTGAATTGCAATTGTTCCGACCAGCCCTGCTGCCGCTCCCAGCGCAACATTTGTAAAGGTCGATCTTTTTTTCATTCGTTACTCCATCTTTCTTATTGAACAACCAAGGTTACTGCGAATTCGGTCAACTTCAGCCCGCAGTTCTTATTCGAGGTAGGACAGTGTGGTTGACCTTCAGCACGCATAATCGTTTGCCCGGCAGCGGTCGCTTTGAATAAACCCTGTGATCCCGTTGGCGTCGAAATATCGGTTCGCCTTGCCAGTACTGCCTGATCAAATCCAGTGACCGCCCAGTCATAGCTGTTGCTGAGCGATAGATTTATGGTGTCGCCGACTTTGACATGAATAGTCTTATTATTATTGGCCAGTGTTATGCGTTGTATTCCGGAGGATTCATCATCGGTTGTCGCCGCGGTTTTGGTCGCAAAGATCATCGAAATTGCCACGGCGTCGTCGTATAGAGCTTTGCCGGTCGGATCGGCTGTGCAGCTAAGATCAGGCGTCTGCTGTGACTGAAAGGTGATGTACGTCTTTGAGGGAAGCGTACTGTCTTTTTGGCAGTATTCTACAGGTAGACGACTAAACGGCATTGCCGTATCCATATGGCGGAAAAATCTTGCTACCAATTCCGGTGGAATCTGCGCAGTTTGTGGTTTTACGATTGTTTTTGTCTTTACCGTGGGATTCACCGCTGCTTGGCTGGTGGACAGCGGCTCTTTTACGAATGTCGCTTCGCCTGAGCGCGAAACAACTATTCGATAAGGATTATTGCTCGTTGATCCCGTGTTAATGATGACTGCATCGGATTGTTGCGTGGCTTGACCATTTGCAAGCACCAGCAGCGCCAGCATGCAGAGAGCCAGCGTCAAAAACGAGATTATTGTTTTCCTTGTAATGTCAGCCATTTACGTGTCTCCTTCCGTGGCGACTCCTCGATCGTTTCTAATCAGCCCTGAACCTGATATGCAAAGTTCTTTCCTTAATCCTTTTGTAAATACTTTTTTACACCCGAACGCATTACAAGCGATTTTGTGGCTTATTGACAATGCCTTTGACAATCTAGGGCATTATCCCGTAGATTGTCCTAGATAATCTAGAGCCAGGAGCGCCGCATATGCCTAAACAGGACGCAAAGCTTTTGCAGGGAACTTTGGACATGTTGATTCTGAAAGCAGTTTCACTAGGACCGATGCACGGATTCGGCATCGGAAATCGAATTATGCAGATGTCCGAAGATGTTCTGAGAGTCGAAGAAGGTTCGCTCTATCCTGCGCTATATCGAATCGAGCAGCAGGGATGGATCGAGTCTGAATGGGGACTTTCAGAAAACAATCAACGAGCAAAATTCTATCGACTGACCAGGACTGGAAAGAAGCAACTTCAGGTTGAGGAAGAGAATTGGGATCGTCTGGCGTCGGCTGTCTTTAAGGTAATGCAAACAGCGTAAGCTCAGGAGCATTAGTTAACCCCAGTCTTGGGTTGGAAATTTGGATTTAAGGTCGTTCTAAAGATGTATAGAA